>CAYMTH010000557.1:3069-4090 GCA_964393235.1 uncultured Solibacteraceae bacterium
AACTACAGCAACCCGAACACCGCCTTCACCCCTGGCGCCAACGGCCAGAACGTGAACGCCAACTTCGGTCGTATCCTCGGCGCTCTCGAAGCCCGGCGCATGCAGGTCGGCATGCGCATCTCCTTCTAGCGCCAGGGCGTCTTCTGGTAGGCGGTCACAAACGCCTGTCCATCCAGCACCAGCATCGGATCGCCGGTCTTCGGATGGTTCCGCTTCTCCAGGCGGAACGTCCGGACGCCGGTTTTCCGGCTGGTCGCCGTGATCGAATCCGCCGTGGCCTTCCACGTCCCCGTGTCGTCGTCCTGCGACGCGGTGCCGTACGGCGCCCCCGCCGCCGTCGCCCCCGAAGCCCCGGACTCGGCCGCGTAGTGATAGGAGCCGTCGGCCAGCAGCGTGAAGCACGCCGACCGCGACATCACCCCGGTCGAGTTGTTCAGCGTCGACATGTCGCACCACTTGCCCACCAGCTCGGGCAGAATCGCCCCCGTGCCCGACCCGCCGCCGAGCGTCCACGCCGCCGTCGCCCGCTGGAACGCGATGCTCTTCCCGTTCACCGTCCACGTCATCGAATCGCCCTGCGTGGCCACCGTCGCCACGTAGGTCCCGTCGGGCCCCGAAAGCGTCAACTGGTTGCCGTTATAAACGTACCGGTAGGGCACCCCGCCCACCATCGCCGTGCCGTCCGGGTTGATCTGCGCCGCCCCGTTCGGCCCCTGCCAGTTGCCCGTGATCGCCTGCAGCGGCGAAGCCGGCGGCGCCGCCGCCCCGGCCCCGCGCGTCAGCACCAATTGCCCGTCCGGGAACTTCCACGTCCACGTGTTGCCCTGCAGGTCGAACGGCACGCGCAGCGCCTCGCCGCCCCCGGTGAACACGATCACGTTCCCGTCGAGCGTCCACCGGTGCGTCTTGTCGCCGATCACCGCCGAACCGTCCGGGTTGATCGTCACCGGCCCGCGCGCCGTCTGCCACACGCCGATAACGCTCGGCGGCGCGCCCCCCGCGGCGCCCTGCTTTTCCAGCA
>CAYMTH010000558.1:0-4084 GCA_964393235.1 uncultured Solibacteraceae bacterium
GGCGACCGGCCACCAGAACGTCTATCTCCCCCTCCTCATCCCGGAGAGCTTCCTCAAGAAGGAGGCCGAACACGTCGAAGGCTTCTCGCCCGAACTCGCCGTCGTCACCGTCGCCGGCGGCAAAAAGCTCGAAGAACCCTACGTCATCCGCCCCACCTCGGAAACCATCGTCGGCCACTTCTTCGCCCGCTGGATCCAGTCCCACCGCGACCTTCCAATGCTCATCAACCAGTGGGCCAACGTCCTGCGCTGGGAACTCCGCACCCGCATGTTCCTCCGCACCACCGAGTTCCTCTGGCAGGAAGGCCACACCGCCCACTCCACCCATGAGGAAGCCCTCGAAGAGGTCATCCGCATGCTCAACGTCTACGCCGAAGTCGCCGAAGACGTCATGGCCATGCCCGTGGTGAAGGGGCTCAAAACCCGCGCCGAAAAGTTCGCCGGCGCCCTGCAGTCGTACTCGATCGAAGCCATGATGCAGAACGGCCTCGCCCTCCAGGCCGGCACCTCGCACGACCTCGGCCAGAACTTCGGCAAGGCCTTCGACGTCACCTTCCAGTCCAAGGAAGGCAAGCTCGACTACGTCTGGCAGACCTCCTGGGGCGTCTCCACGCGCCTCATCGGCGGCCTGATCATGACCCACTCCGACGACAAGGGCCTCGTCCTCCCGCCCAAGGTCGCCCATCGCAAGGTCGTCATCGTGCCCATCTTCCGCAAGGACGAGGAGAAGGTGGTGGTCATGGAGGCTGCGCAGAAGCTGGCCGCCGAACTCGGCGCGCACATCGACACGCGCGACGGCCACACCCCCGGCGCCAAGTTCTTCCACTGGGAGCGCCGCGGTGTGCCGGTCGTGCTCGAACTCGGGCCCCGCGACGTCGCCTCCGGCAACGTGGTCCTCAAGCGCCGCGATACGGGCACGAAGGAAGTGGTGGCGCAGTCCGGCCTCGCCGCGAAGGTGGCCGAGACGCTCGATCAGATGCAGAAGGACATGTTCGCCCGCGCCCAGGCGCGTCTCAAGGAGAACACGGTGGTCGCCAACTCGCTCGGCGAAGTCCGCGAGATCCTCGACGACGTGACGGCGGAAAAGGGCGGCGGCAAGTTCGTCATGGCCCATCTCAAGGACGATCCCGCCAACGACGCGAAGATCAAGGAATTCCGCGCCAGTGTCCGCAACATCCCGCTCGTCGACGAATACGACGGCCCGGGCAAGTGCATCCTCACCGGCGAAGAAGTCCCCCAGCGCGTAGTCATCGCCAAGTCCTACTAAACGGAACCCAAAAACAAAAACGGGCGGCCCGCAAAGGCCGCCCGTTCCCGTTCCATCCGAAGCCGCGCGCTACACCAGCTTCGTATTCCGCAGCGGCAGATCCCGCACGCGCTTGCCCGTAGCCGCGAAGATCGCATTCGCAATCGACGGCGGCACCGGCGGCACGCCCGGCTCGCCAACGCCCGCCGCCAGCTCCTTACTCTTCACAAGGTGCACGTGCGTCTTCATCGGCGCCTCCGGCAACCGCGCCACCCGGTAGTTGTGGAAGTTGGACTGCACCACCTTCCCGTCCTTCACCGAGATCTCGCTCATCATCGCAATCGACGTCCCGAACACCGACGCGCCTTCAAACTGCGCCAGCACGCGGTCTTCGTTGTACGTCTGCCCCGCGTCCACCGCGATATGCATGTTCGGAATCGTCACCCGCCCCGCGTCGTCCACCTTCACCTCCGTGACCACCGCCACGTAGGTCAGGAAGCTGCGGTGCGCCGCGAAGCCCCAACCATGCCCCTTCTCCGTCTTCCGGTTCGCCCAGCCCGACTTGTTCGCCACCAGGTCGATGACGTTCCGCAGCCGCGCCGTGTCCACCGGGAAATCGGATTGCTTCTGGTTATGGTTCCAATACTCCATCCCCACCGGCTTCATCTCGATCTTCCGCCCGGGCCCGATCAGCCCCAGCGTGTACTCGATCGGATCCTTCCCGGCCAGGTGCGCCAGCTCGTCCGTGAACGAGTGGATCGCGAACGCGTGGTAAATGTTCGCCACCGCCCGCAGCCACCCGATCCGGATGTGGTTCTTCGCCGGCCCGTTCTCCGCCCGGTGATTCGGAATGTCGAACGGCAGGTCGTTCCACCCCATCCCCATCTCGAGCTCCATCGCGTACTCGGCCTTATCGTCGAACGTCGTCCCGATCGACGGGAACACGCTCCGGTGCAGCCACGACGTCGGCTTCCCGCCCGCGTCCAGCCCGGCCTTCAAATACATGCCGGCCGTCGTGTGGTAGAAGTCGTTCCGGATGTCGTCCTCGCGGCTCCAAACCACCTTCACCGGCTTGCCCGTCTTCTTCGACAGGATCGCCGCCTCGGCCACGTAGTCCGGCTTCGACTTCCGCCCGAACCCGCCGCCCAGCAGCGTCACGTGGCAGATGACGTCTTTCTTGCCGATCCCCACCGCGGCCGCCACCGTCTCCTGCACCGCCTGCGGATTCTGCGTCGCCGCATGGCAGACAACCTTGCCGTCTTTAAACTCCGCCACCGCGGCCGGCGGCTCCATCGGCGCGTGCGAAAGCAGCGGCGTCGAATACGAAGCCTCGTGCACCTTCGCCGCCGAAGCAAACCCGGCCTCGACGTCGCCCTGGTTCCGCACCACCTTCCCCGGCTTCTTCGCCGTCTCCAGCAGCGCCGCCCGGTACCGGTCCGAATCGTAGGAAGCGTTCGGCCCCAGGTCCCATTCCACCTTCAGCTTCTTCCGCCCCTGCAGCGCGGACCACGTGTTGTCGGCCAGCACCGCCACGCCGCCCAGCGGCTGGAAGTTGTGCGGCGGCTTGAACGGGTCGATCGTCAACACGTCCTTCACGCCCGCCACCTTCTTCGCCTCCGCCGCGTCGACGCTCGACACCTTCCCGCCGTACACCGGCGAGTGCTCGATCGACGCAATCAGCATCCCCGGCATCTTCGCGTCGATGCCGAACACGCCCTTGCCCTCGCACAGGTCCTGCTGGTCCACCACCGGAACATTCTTGTTGATGTAGCGGTACTCGGACTCCGGCTTGAACTTCAGCGTCGACTTGTCCGGCACCGGCAGCTTCGCCGCCGCCGCCGCCAGTTCGCCGAATCCGGCCTTCTTGCCCGACTTCGCGTGCACGATAAACCCGAGCTGCGCCTTCACCTCGCTCGCCGGCACACCCCACTTCGCCGCCGCCGCCTGTTCCAGCATCGTCCGCGCCGTCGCGCCCGAAATCTTCATGATCGCCACGAAGTCCCGGATCGAGCACGACCCGTCCGTGTTCTGCGATCCATACTTCTCATCGCCGATCGCCTGCTCCACGCGGACTTTCTTCCAGTCCGCGTCCATCTCATCGGCCACCACCATCGGCAGCGTCGACTTCGATCCCGTGCCCATCTCCGACCGGTGCGCGACGATGATCACCTCGCCCGTCGGCTGCACGCCGACGAACACATTCGGGTGAAACGCGGCCTTGTCCGCGTCCGATGCCCAGCTCTCCACGTGCGTGCCCAGAATCAGCGCGCCCGCGCCAAACGTGTACTTCAGGAACGCCCGGCGTTCCATCACTTGGATCGTGCTCATGCCTTCACCCCCGCGGCCGACTTGATGGCCGAGCGAATGCGCCCGTAGGTTCCGCAGCGGCAGATATTGCCCTGCATCGCGTCGTCGATGTCTTTATCCGTCGGCTTCGGCTTCTCTTTGAGCAGCGCCGCCGCCTGCATGATCTGGCCGGACTGGCAGTAGCCGCACTGCGGCACGCTCGCCGCCATCCAGGCCTTCTGCACGGGGTGTTGCCCCTTCAATCCCTCAATCGTCACCACGGATTTCCCCGCCGCGTTCGCCATCGTCGTCTGGCAGCTCCGCACGGCTTTCCCGTCGAGGTGCACCGTGCACGCGCCGCAAAGGCCCATGCCGCACCCGTATTTCGTGCCCGTCATCTCGAGCGTCTCTCGCAGATACCACAGCAGCGGCATCTCCGGATCGCCCTCAAACTTCCGGGTCACCCCGTTCACTTTGAGTTGCAACATTTACATCCTCCTGGACCCTACGATTCTACGATGTAGGCGTATACTTTTGGCATGAAGTGGCCGA
>CAYMTH010000559.1:0-2099 GCA_964393235.1 uncultured Solibacteraceae bacterium
GAGGCGCATTGCCGCGCGGGATAGCCGCGCGAGGGTTAGTGTAGCAAAGTGGGGGGTGGGTTAAGTGTGCGGAGGGAGGGGGCGGTGAGGTGGTGGGGGAGCCAATCTTAGCGGGACGACAGAATCGAGGCGGACCCGCTACCGCAGCGCGGCGTCGATGGAGGCGATGTTCTTGCGGGCGAAGTCGGCTTCGGCGAGGTCGGGGTTGATGTCGAGCACCCGCTGGAAATGGCTGCGGGCGGCGGCGAACTGCTCGACGCTCTGCAGCTTCTGCGCGCGGCGGGCGTAGGACAGCGCCAGCACGTAGTGGACGTAGGGCTCCTGGTTGTCATAGCGCAGCGAACGCTGACAGTAGGCGATCGCTTCGTCGTAGCGTTCCAGCTTGCGCTCGCAGTCGCAGAGGCCGAAGTAGGCCAGCGAACGCATGTCGCTCCAGACGTCGCGCTGGGCGGCGCGCTTCTTGCGGCCGATGCCGGCGAGGTAGCCGAGCACGTAGTAGTTCATCTTGCCGGCGAGCTTCGAATCGAAGTCGCTCAACTGGAGATACTGCTGGTATTCCGTGATGCCGTCGGCGAACTTACCGGACATGCGGAGGCTCTCGGCGAGCCAGAAGTGGGTTTCGGCGTTTTTGGGATTGAGCTTGATGGCTTTGCGGGCGGAGTCGATCGAGTCGGGGTATAGCTCCTTCATGCGGAGCGCCTGGGCGAGAAGGGAGAGCGACAGGGCGTGCTTGGGATCACGCTGGACGGCGGCGTTCAACTGGCGAATGGATTCGTCGACATTGCCGTTATCGAGCAGCATGCCGCCGAAGGTGGCGCGGGCTTCGAGGTAGTCGGGGTCGATTTCGATCGCCTTGCGAAAGGACTTTTCCGACTCCTCAATTTGAAAAAGGTCGCGCTGGACGCGGGCGAGATAGAGCCACGCCTGACTAAAGTTGTTGTCGGCGGCGACGGCCGCCCGGAACTCCCCCAGGGCTTTCGTATACGCCTCCTTGTTGCCCTTGTTGTAGAGTTCGATGCCCTTCTCGAACGGCTCGACGGCGGCCTTCGTGCGGCGGCGGGGGATGGAGATCTTGATCGAAATCGTCGACTCCTGGCCGGGGTAGACCGTCTCCTCGCGGGGGCCGTCGGGCTCGTAGCCCATGCGGACGCCGCGGACGGTGTGGACGCCCGGCGGGAGGCCGGGGAGGCGGAGCGGGTTGCCCTTGGAGACGACGCCTTTGCTGGCGCCGTCGACGAAGACCTCGACGTTATCCATGTTGGCTTCGATGATCCAGGTGCCGAACTTGGGGGCGGGCGCTTCGCCGGGGCTGACGCGGCTGGGGTGGAAGGCGAGGAGCATCTGCGGGTCGAAGTTACCTTTGTCCGAGGTCGGGTTCTGACGGCCCTTGGTGGCCTCGCGGACGTTGCGGCGGACGTACTCGGCGAGCTCGTCGGCGGTGACGATGGAGTCCTTGTTCTCGTCGGCGTAGCCTTCCATGCCGCGGACGACGTAGTAGGTGAAGATACCGTGGCCGCCGCCCCAGTCCTTGCTCTCGAACGACTGTTCGCGGGCGCGGGAGGCGGTCATGGAGAACATCGACCGGTTCAGGTCGAGCAGGGAGCGGTTGAGCACTTCGCCCTGTTCGGGGCTGATGGCGCCGGAGTGGCAGGCGTCGGTGAGCAGCACCTTCCACTTGGCCTGGATGGTGCCGCCAATGACCTTGCCGAGCTGGTCCATGGGGTAGCCGGAGGCGGCGATCCGCTGGGGATCGAAGTCGTAGGGGGCGAGGAAGGAGCCGCCGGACTTGGGATCGACGAAGCCGTGGCCGGCGAAGTAGACGAGGACGCGGTCATCGGACTTGGCGACGGAGGGGAGCCAGGTTTCGAGCTCGCGCTTGATGTTGGCGAGGGTGGCGCGGTCGCCGGTGAGCTTGCGGACGTTTTCGGCGCGGAAGTTGCCGCCTTCGGGGCTGATGAGGATCGAGTAGATCGCTTCGGCGTCGCGGACGGCGAACTCGAGTTTGGCCGAGGCGGGGAGGTTCTTGTAGTCGCCGATGCCGACGACGAGGGCGTAGGAGCGGGGGATGGTTTTGCCGCCGGGCGGCTGGACGGGCGCGG
>CAYMTH010000559.1:2109-4074 GCA_964393235.1 uncultured Solibacteraceae bacterium
GAGAGAGGGAGGTAGAGTGTGTGTGAGTGGATCGGAGGAGCGGCGGGTGGGGGATTTGCCGCCGGGCGGGTGGACGGCCGGGGTGACGTCGGGGTCCTTTTCGAACTTGAGGTCGCGCTGTTTTTTCTGGGATTCCTGAGCGGTGAGGATCGTCAGGGCGAGGGGGATGAGGAGCAGGCGGCGCATGGCGGATCCTTACTTGTGAGCGATGCGGAACTGGTAGGTGACGGGCGCGTTGGCGGCCACCTTGACGGGGGGCGCGGAGACGATGGACTGTTCGCCTTTTTGGACGAAGAAGAGCTCGCGGGGTTTGAGGCCGGGGGGGTTGTTGGGTTTGAGGCCGGCCTTGGGGTCGACGCACTCGCCGCGGGCTTTGAGGATGGTGTCGTCGCAGCGCGGGGAGAGATTGGCGGGGACCTGGTTGGGCGGGGGCGGCGGCGGGAGCGGGCGGTACTTGGCGGGCTCGCCGATGCGGACGGGGGAGAGGACCCAGTAGACGGTGTCGTAGCCGCCGGGGCCGGTGACGCGGAAGGCTCCGGAGGTGGAGGGGATCATGTACTCGCGGCCGGGCTCGATTTTGTTGTCGGCACCGGCTTCGGCGGAGGGGAAGAGGGTGGTCTGCTCGCCGGAGGTGCCTTCGTTGACGACGTAGAGGTAGCCGGGCTGGTTGGACTTAAAGCGGAAGCGGAGCTGGTCGCCCTGGTTGAAGACGTGGGCGGGGTCCATGGACTTCCAGGCGCCGTTGTCGCGCTTTTCGATGGTGATTTCGAGGCGCTGCTGCGCGAGGGCGGCAAGCGAGGCGAGGACAAGCAGGAGCGCGAGGCGCATGGTTACTTGTGCTCCAGCTTGAGGTCGACGATCACCTTGCCGTCGGGGCCGGGGTTCTTGTTGACGACGTAGACGGCGGCTTCTTTCTGCTGCGCGGGGCCGGGCTTGGTGTCGTCGACCTTTTCAAAGACGAGGTCGCGGGAGACGAGGGAGGTGCGGACGCGGTTGACGAGGGTGTCGTCGATGGGGCGGTTCATGGCGAGCTGGAAGGTCTTGGCCGGGGCCGGGCGGGTGGGCGCGGCGGCGGGTTTGACAGGCTCGGCGGGAGCGGCGGCGGGCTGGGTGACCGAGTAGATCAGGTCCTCGAAGTTCTTTTCGGGCTGGCGGGAGAGGACGAGGAAGAGTTTTTCCTCGCCGGCCTGGTCGTCGAAGTAGAAGCGGCCGCCGTTGGGGACTTCGTAGCGGCGGAAGGCCTGGATGAAGTTGTCGCCGGAGGCGACTTCGGAGACGGGGAAGAGGACTTTCCAGAGGCCGGAGGAGCCGCGGGCGATGACGTAGAGGTAGGCGTCGTCGTTGGCCTCGACGGTGATCTTGAGGCGGTCGCCGGAGCGGAAGACGGAGTTGGCGTCTACTTCGCGGTAGGGTTCGTTGGCGCGGCTGAGCAGGAGGCTGTAGCGGAGGCCGAGGGGGGGTGTGGTGCTGACGTAGGAGGCGGCGATGACGGGGATGTCGATGGGCGCGGACGTCGAAGGAGACGGGGGCGCGGCGGGGCGGGAGGGGCGGGGGGCGGCCTTGGCGATATCGACGGTTTCGGCCGGCCGGGAGGGGGCTGCCGGGCGGGGAGCGGGGCGTGCGGCCGGGGCTGAGGCTTTCGCCTTAATGGCCGGGGCAGCGAAGAAAAGTTCGCGCGGGGTGAGCTCCTGGGCGGCCAGGGCCCCGGCAAGAATCGAGAAAGTTAACGCTAAGTGAGCATTTTTCATGGAGTTGCACGCCTTACATAGGGTAACGGGACGTCTTACAGTATGGTGCTATCCGGGTTTAAGAAAGGGAATTTTGTGCTGCTTAGGCCTGTCATCGCCTCTCTCTTGTTGTTAACAGTATTCGCGCAGTCGGTGGGATTTTGTTATCAAGCCCCGGCGCCGACCCAGAAGCTGAGTATTGAGATTGTGGAGGGCGAGGGCGCCGTCAACAATATAC
>CAYMTH010000560.1:0-3589 GCA_964393235.1 uncultured Solibacteraceae bacterium
AGCGTGGCGCCCTTCGCCATGCCTTCGATCGTCGTTACCGTCCGGCCGTTCGCCTCGACGCCGAGCACCAGGCACGACGTCACCAACTCGCCGTCGAGCAGCACGCAGCAACTGCCGCAGTTGCCGTCGCCGCAGCCTTCCTTCGCGCCCGTCAGGTGCAGCGTGTCCCGCAGGCATTCGAGCAGCGTCTGCCGCGGCTCGGCCAGAAATTCAACGGGCTCGCCGTTGAGCGTCATCGAAACATGATTCTTCATCGCTAATCCCCTGCTCACAGCCCCAGTACCGCGTTCAACGCGCGCCGCGTCAGCACACCGCACAGATGCCGGCGGTACTCGGCCGGCGCTCGCATATCGGAAATCGGTTTCGCCGCGGCCTTCGCCAACTCGGCGGCCCGCGCGACGGCCTCGGCCGCCGGGATTCCTGTCGAGCTTCCTGCGCGAACACTTCGGCCGCACGCGCGACGGCTTCAGCCGACGGCGCCTGCCCGATCAACGCCTCCCCGGCCTCGCGCACGAAAAGCGGCGTCGGCGCCACCGACGCCAGCGCCACACGAGCCGCGGTAATCGTGCCGCCGGTCACCGTCGCCGAAACGCCCACGCCCACCACGGCGATGTCCATCTCGTTGCGCGGGATGAATCGCAGGTAGTGCGCGCGGAAACCCGCCGCCGGCTTCGGCACGAAAATGTCGACCAGAAACTCGCCCGCGGCCATGGCGTTGCGCCCCGGCGCGACGCAGAAATCCTCCACCGGAATCTCGCGCACGCCCCCCGGCCCGGCCACGCGCGCCACCGCCGAAAGAGCGATCAGCAACGGCACCGAATCCGCGCTCGGCGCCGCGTTGCAAAGGTTCCCGCCGATCGACGCGCGCCCCTGAATCGCCGTGCCGCCGATCAACCCGGCGATCTCGGCCAGCGACGGATACTCGGCCCGCACGCCCGCGTGCCGCGCGATCCGGATGCACGGCGCCGCCGCGCCCAGCCGCAATCCCGCGTCGTCGATCGTGATCGCGGTCAGCTCCGGAATCCGCTTCACGTCCACCACCAGCGGTGGCTCCCGGCGGCCGTTCTTCATCTGCACCAGCAGGTCCGTGCCCCCGGCCAGCACACGCGCCTCCGGATTCGCCGCCAGCGCGCCCGCCGCGTCCGCAATCGAACCCGGCGCCAGGTACTCGAAGGTTTTCATCAAATGAATCGTACCACCGCCCCGCTGCACTATCATGTCCACAAGCCACCATGGAACAAGAAACCAGCCGCCGCGCCTTCCTCGCCGCCTCCTCGCTCGCCGCCGCAACCCCGGCCCAGGCCGTTCCCTCGCCCACGCCCGCCGTCTACGCCCGCCTCGGCATCCGGCCCGTCATCAACGGCGTCGGCGTCGTGACGCACCTCGGCGGCTCCCTGATGCACCCGGAAACGTTCCGCGCCATGGAGGAGGCCGCCCGCTGCTTCATCCCCCTCACCGAACTGCAGACCAAAGTCGGCGCGCGCATCGCCGAGCTTCTGGGCGCCGAGGCCGCCATGGTCACCTGCGGTTGCGCCTCGGCCATCACCATGGCCACCGTCGCCTGCGTCGCCCGCGGCAACCCCGACAACCTGAAGCGCCTGCCCGACACCACCGGTATGAAGAACGAAATCGTCCAGCAGAAATCGCACCGCGGCGGCTACGAGCAGCAAATGCTGCTCACCGGCGCGAAGATCGTCTGGGTGGAAACGAAGGAGGAGCTCGAACGCGCCATCAACGACCGCACGGCGATGATGTTCTTCTACAACGAAATGGAGCCCGAGGGAAAGATCAGCCGTCAGGAGTGGATCGAAGTGGGAAAGCGCCGAGGCGTGCCCACGTTCAACGACGCCGCCGCCGACGCCACGCCCCGCGAACGCCTCTTCCAATACCAGAAAGAAGGCTTCGATCTCGTCGCCTTCTCGGGCGGCAAGGCCATCCGCGGTCCGCAGTCCTCCGGCATCCTGATGGGCCGCAAAGACCTCATCGAAGCCGCCCGCCCCGGCTTCAATCCATACGCCTCCATCGGCCGCGGCATGAAGGTCGGCAAGGAGGAAATGATCGGCCTCCTCACCGCCCTCGAACGCTACCTGCAGGCCGATCACGACGCCGAGCGCAAGGAGCTCGAATCCCGCGTCGCCGAAATCCGCGAGGGCCTCGCCGGCATCGACGGACTCGCCACCGAGCGCTACATCCCGCCCATCGCCAACCACGTCCCGCACGTCCTGGTGAACTGGACCGAATCCGCCTTCCCCTGGAAAACCGCCGACGTCACCCGCCGCCTGATGCAGGGCGATCCCCCCATCGCCGTCTCCGGCTTCGGCGAACGCAAGCTGAAGATCTCGGTCTGGATGATGCAACCGGGCGAGCACAAGATCGTCCTGGCCCGCCTCCGCGAAGTTTTCCAGCGCGCCTGACTACCGGTTCTCAGGCTGCAGCACCAGCTTCACGCCGGTCGTCTTCTCCGTCATTTCGAAATCCGCCGACGTCGCGCCAAACGTCCCCCGCGCGTTGCTGGCCGACGCCACCACGCGGTACCGTTCGCCGATGTAGACCGTGAACTCGATCACGCCCTGCTGCGGCGCATCCGCCTCGGCCTGCTGAAACGCCCGCTGCCGCCCCGCCGGATCCTCGATGCGCACCGCCGCCCGCTCCACCGGGCTGCCATCGGCATGGCGCATGTCCACCCGCAGCGTCGCCGCCTGCCGAGGCGGACCCAGCCGCAGATCGATCCCGCCCTTCTTCTCCGCCCGCCCCAGCGCGACCCACTTCGCGCCCTCCGGCGTACGCGCGTCGGGGTGATACACCGGCGCCCATGGCTCCCGGTCTTGATTCAACTCGCCGTTCACTGCCACCACGAACTCACCCGGCGGCACGCCCTTCAGTTCATACACACCCGACGCATCCGTCCGCGCCTCCCGCAGCGGCTTCGGCTCCATCCCGCCCCGCCGCGTCCGCGCGAACGCCTGCACACGAACCTCCGGCACCGGCGCCCCGTCCGGACCCTTGACCGTTCCCGTCAACCGCCCGTCCGGCGCCACCGTCAACCGCTGATAGGCGCATCCCGTGTTGCCCACCCGCACGTCCCCCCGCGGCCACCGCTCCGGATCGGCGACATACCCGCCCCCCGAAGAATCGAGCGCATACTTGCCCGCCGCGATGCCCGGAAAGCTGAACTCCCCGTCGCCGTTGGCCACCGTCTCCAACCGATTTCCCCCCGCCGTCGCCGTCACCCGCACCCCGGCCGCGCCCTCGTTGCCGACCGCGCTCGCATCCGTCCTTACCACAACGCGCCCCGCCAGCGTCCGTTCCGCCCCCCGCGCCGCGCCGCGGATCGCCGCCAGCAGCAGTTCATTCCCCTTCACCGCGAACGAAAACGAGCACGCCTCCCGCCGCACGCGCCCCTTCGCCAGATCGGTCGGGCTCCCATAGATCACGTACCGCTCGCCCTTCTGCAGCCGCATGTAGCAACTCGACCCCGCGTGCGTATCGACGGTCAACTCGGTGACGCCCTTCGGCAGCCCGCGCAGCCCCTCTTCCACCGTCATCTTCGCCGGCCGTTCGGAGTCCGTCCGCGGCATCGCCACGCTCG
>CAYMTH010000560.1:3599-4073 GCA_964393235.1 uncultured Solibacteraceae bacterium
GGCCCGGTTCCACGGCCCTCGCCGCTGTCCTCCGTCACCGTCCCGACGAAAACGATCTTCGTCCCGCTCAATGCGTCACACGCCGTTCCGGCCGTCGCGCACGTGCACGCCACCGCCGCCGGCACAAAAAGGCACAGGGCCACCAAACTCCGAAGCATATCTCCCTTTATCGCAGAAACGGGTCATTCCGCGCGGAAGATTATCCCCAATAGCTCCGGTCCAGGCTCCGGTACTGAATCGCCTCGGCCAGATGTTTGGCCGTCACGCGCTCCGACCGGTCGAGGTCCGCCACCGTTCGGGCCCCCTTCACCAGCCGGTCGTGCGCCCGCGCGCTGAGCCCCATCTTCCGCATCGCCAGTTCCAGCGTCCGTTCCCCCGCCTCGTCGAGTGCGCAGACCGGCCGCACCTGCGCCGGCGGCAGGCTCGCATTGATGAACCCGCGCGCCCGCTGCACCTCCCGCGCCGCCAGCACCC
>CAYMTH010000561.1:0-4068 GCA_964393235.1 uncultured Solibacteraceae bacterium
ATGCCACCGGCCCCAGGCTCAATTTCGAAGCCACCCCCGGCCTCGGCCCCGGCCGCAACTCCCTCTCCGTCTGCACCGCCGCCCACGCCGCCGAAACCGCCCGCCACTTCCGCGAATCCATCGAACGCATGAAGCGCGGCGAGCGCCAAAGCTTCCTCATCGGCACCGGCCACGGCGCCTGCACCTGCGAAGGCGCCGCCTTCGAATACGTCGTCAACCTCGAGTTCGAGCTCCGCCACCACGGCGTCCGCGACAAAGCCGACATCCTCTTCGTCACCAACGAATACGACCTCGGCGACTTCGGCGTCGACGGCTTCCAGTTCCGCGCCGGCGGCTACCTCACCCCCGCCAAAACCTTCGCCGAATCCCTCTTCGCCGAACGCGGCATCGGCGCCATCACCCGCGCCCACGTCCGCTACGTCGATCAGCGCGTCGCCACCATCGAAACCCTCGACGGCCTCGTCACCGACCACCTCTTCGACTTCGCCATGCTCCTGCCCCCCTTCACCGGCGTCGGCCTCCGCGCCTTCAATCGCGCCGGCGAGGACATCACCTCCACTCTCTTCGCCCCCAGCGCTCTCATGAAAGTGGATGCCGACTACACCAAGAAACCCTACGAAGAATGGCTCCCCTCCGACTGGCCCCGCCTCTACCAGTCGCCGCTTTACCCCAACCTCTTCGCCGTCGGCATCGCCTTCGCCCCGCCCCATCCCATCTCCCGGCCCCGCACCACCAAAGAGGGCCAGGTCATCTCCCCGGCCCCGCCGCGCACCGGCATGCCCTCGGCCGTCATGGGCCGCACCGTCGCCCGCAACATCGCCGACCGCATTCTCGGCCGCGCCAACCCGCCCCACACCGCCTCCATGGCCGAAATGGGCGCCGCCTGCGTCGCCTCCGCCGGCGCCAATCCCTTCACCGGCACCGCCGCGTCCATCACCGTTTTCCCCATCGTGCCGGACTACAAACGGTATCCCGAAACCGGCCGCGACCTCGCCTGCACCTTCGGCGAAATCGGCCTCGCGGGCCACTGGATCAAGATCCTCCTCCACCACATGTTTCTCTACAAGGCCCGCCTCCACCCCGGCTGGTCGCTCATCCCGGAGTAATCGCCATGACCCGCGATACACACGTCCACGCCGCCCGCCCCACGCGGGGAACGCTCTTCCTTCGAACGTTCCTCCCGTGGCAGGCCTGGCGCTTCGCCTGGATCAACTGGAAGATGATCCGCATCATCCTCCGCGGCCATCACTGATCAGAACTGATACTTCAACGCCAGCTGGATCACCCGCGGCGACCCCGCCGTCGTGATCCGCCCGAACGCCGCCGCGCTCCGGTTGTTGTTCGGATTCCCCAGGTTCACCCGGTTCATCGCGTTGAACGTCTCCATCCGGAACTGCACCTTGTGCCGCTCCGTCACCGGAATGTTCTTGAACAGCCCGAAGTCCACGTTCACGTCCCCCGGCCCGCGCATGATGTTCCGCCCCGCCGTCCCGAACGTGCCCACCGCGTTGAAGGCGAACGCGTCGATGTTGAAGTACCGGTCCACCAACTGCCCCCTCGCCCGCCCCGTGTCCAGATACGGGTTCCCGATGAGGTCCGCCCGGTCCTGGTTCACGCCCGTGAACGAGTTGTCCCGCCCTGAAATCACCGTGAACGTCGTCCCGCTCTGCAGCGACAGAATCCCGTTCAGATCCCATCCGCCCACCACGTACTTCAGCACAGGATTCCCGTCCTTCAGCCGCGGCAGCTCATACACGAACGAGCCCACGAACCGGTGCGGAATGTCGAGGTTCGACAACCCCCGGTTGAACCGCTGGTCAAACGGGTTCGGCGACACGCCCCCGTCCCCCGACGCGTCGTCGATCATCTTCGACCACGTGTACGACGCCAGCAGCGAAAAGCTCTGCGCGAACCGCTTGTTCACCGACAGCTGCATCGAGTTGTACGTCGAGTTCCCGTCGCTCTTCTGCAGCGCCACCGTCCCGAAGTCCGGCGCGTACAGCCGCCGCGCGTTCGTGTTCGCCGTCGTCGCGCCCGTCCGGAACACCGCCGGATTGCCCTCGATCTGGTTGAACAGGTGCGTGCCCTTGCTGCCCACATAAGCCGCCGTCGCCACCCACGACCCGAAGAACTCCCGCTGCAGGTTGAAGTTCCACTGCTGCATGTACCCGTTGCTGAAATCCGCGTTGAACGGCATCATCGTCAGCGGCCGGATGAACCGGTAGGACTGCCGCGCCTCCGGCGTCGACGGCGCCGTGAACGGCCACGGATTGCCCGTGTTCGCGTACGGGTTCTCCACGCTCGGCGGCGCGTCGAAGGTGAACTTCGCCGCGAACGGCTGCGTGTTCGACGGCTGGTTGTTCGCCTGCTGCCGGATCTGCGACCAGAACACGCCGTACCGGCCCCGGATGCTGAACTGGCCCTTCCCCGTCGGGTCGAACGCGAAGCCCGCGCGCGGCGCCAGCCGGTTGTAGTTCGAGTTCATCGCCGCCATCGGCACCCCCGCGTCGCCCGGGAACACCACGCCCCGCGGCGCCGTCGGGAACACCGAACTCTGCTGCCCCGGCCGGAACTGCGCGAACCGGTTGTCGGCGTCCGTGAACGGCAGGAACGGATCGTAGCGCAGCCCCAGGTTCACCGTCAGCCGCTGCCGCACCTTCCAGTCGTCCTGCACGAACAGCCCCCATTCCTTCTGCCGCGGCTGGTTCACCAGCAGCGAACCCTGCCGGAAATTGAACACCCGCCCCAACACCAGGTCCGCCGCCGAGTCCCCCGTGATCTGCCCGTTGAACACCAGCGCCGGGTCGCCCTCGAAGAACTCGCTCAGGTCCAGCTGCGAGTAGCGGACGCTCCCGCCGAACTTCAGAAAATGCGCGCCCTTGTTCCAGTTCAGCCGCTCGCTGAACTCGTAGTTCCGCCGGAAGTGCTGCAGCGGATACCGCGTGAACGCGTTGAACCGCCCGTTCACGTTCGTGCTGATCGCCGCCGGCACATCCTGCTCCGTGAACGGCCGCGTGAACTTCGCCCCGAAATCGTTCCACGTCTTGTTGCCCGGCACCACCGAGAGCTGCCGCCGGTCGATATCGTTGAACGTGAACTGGAAGCTGTTCAGCAGCGTCGGCGACAGGATGTGCGTGTCGGAAAGCGCCAGGTTGTAGTTCGAGTACTTGATGTTGGCGAACAGGTTCGGCAGGTTCCCCGGCACCTCCGTGAACGCCTCGTCGTTGATCAGAAACCGCCCGCTCACCCGGTTCGCCGAGCTCACCTGGTGATCAATTTTGAAGATCGTATTGTCCTGGTCGTTCGACTGCTGGCTCGCGAACGAATACAGCCCGTCCGCCCGGTTCGGCAGCGGCACGAACGCCGCCAGAAACTGCTGCGACGGCTGCGACAGCCGGCTCGCCGGAATCGTCCTGTTCGGGAACGGCTGGTTCCCGTTCGCCGGGTCCGTGATCGCCCGCGCCAGCCCCGAGAAATCGCCCCGCCGCTCCGCCGCCGACGGCACGTTCGCCGTCTGCGCGCCCGGCGCCGAGCGGTCCCGCGTCCCCTGGTACGACGCGAAGAAAAAGGTCTTGTCCCGCACGATCCGCCCGCCGAACGTCCCGCCGAACTGGTTCCGCTTAAACGGCGGCACCGTGTTCGAAAAGAAGTTCCGCGCGTTCAGCTTTTCGTTCCGCAGGAACTCGAACGCGCTCCCGTGCCACTCGTTGGTCCCGCTCCGCGTCACCGCGTTCATCAGCGCGCCCGCGTTCCGCCCGTACTCGGCCGAATAAGCATTGGTATTGATCGAAAACTCTTCCAGCGCGTCCGGCGGCGGAAACACCGCCGGCGAGTTGAAGTACGGGTCGTGGTTGTCCCCGCCGTCGAGAACGTAGTTGTTCCCGTTCTGCCGGCTCCCATTGATCGAGATCGTATTGTTCTGCCCCTGCCCGCGGTCGGTCTCGGGCACCTGGAGGCGGTGATGGACGCGCTCCCGGCCCGGCTGGGGCCCGCAGCGCGGCGGCATGTCGCCCAGCTGCAGCCGCGCCTGCTGGCCCTGGCCGTGTACCCCTGCCGCATCCTCGAGGT
>CAYMTH010000562.1:0-4063 GCA_964393235.1 uncultured Solibacteraceae bacterium
CTCGGGCGTCTCGTCGCACGCGTAGCCGAACATGAGGCCCTGGTCGCCCGCGCCGCCGGTGTCAACGCCCATGGCGATGTGCGGCGACTGCGTCTGGATGGCGTTCAGGATGCCGCAGGTCTTGGCGTCGTAGCCCATGGCGGCGTCGGTGAAGCCGATGTCGGCGATCACTTCGCGCACCAGATCCGGAACGTTGAAGATCGACTTGGTGGTGATCTCGCCCGCCACGACGGCGAGGCCGGTGGTGACCAGCACTTCGCAGGCCACGCGGCCCGTCGGATCATCCTTCAATACGGCGTCAAGAACCGCATCCGAAATCTGGTCCGCCATCTTGTCGGGATGGCCTTCGGTGACCGATTCCGAAGTAAAAATGTGACGCATGCCTTCAGCCACGTACTACTCCTTGAGTTTAAGATTGACCGTTTGGCAATATACACACCGGCTCGGCTATGAGCGTGACCCAGATCCTAAACTGTGCAGAGTTGATACAGGAGAGGGTACGGCGGGGAGGGGTTGCCAACCTTCGAGTCTACCATGTTCAGTCCGGATCCCGGTGAACGGTATCCGGCGAGAAGGCGGGCAGGCAGACGGCGATGTATTCGGCGCCCTCTTCGCCGGGCGTGGAATAGCGGATCCACTCGCCGGCGCGGGTGAGCACGCCCTGGCCGGCGGCGACGGTCATCTCGCCGCCCTCGAACTCGACGCGGACCGCGCCGCGGAGGACGATCGTGTACTCGTCGAACTCAGGCCGCTGCCCGGGTTCCACCCAGCCGCCGGGGCTGCGCATGTGGGCGATGCTGAGGCCCGAGGCGCCGGTGTTGACCCGGCCCACATACTCGTCGATCAGCTTGGGCTTGTTCCCGGCCGCTTCGATGCGCGTCGGGGAAGGAATCAGCGTGGGCATCTCCCCATCATAAAAAAAAGAGCCGGAATTTAGCTCCCGGCTCGAGATTCGGAGGAATATGAACCGTGGCTGGGGAAACTTTCGCTTCGTTCGGCCTCGGACTCTTTCAAGTTATTCCACCTACTTGGACGCGTCTATTCCCTCGAAGGTTCTAGGGGAAGTACCAGGGAACCAGGACTACTAGCCCAAGCTTCTTCTAAGTCGTTGAAACCGCGCCGGTTAGACATGTGCAAATTTTACGGTTCGGCCAAAAAGGCCGTTGTTTTTATGCCGGAGACGTCAAAAGTTTTTCGACAGCGGGGGTTGGAGCAGCGGGTTTTGTCGTCGACGAGGACCATGTAGCTCTGGGCCTTGGCGAAGCGGGCGCGGTCGCGTTCGTCGGCGCCGGGGGGCAGGCGGTCCTTTTTGCGGCGGATGAGCCAGCGGAGTTCGACGTCCTGCGTGGTGCGGCAGTACGGGCAGGTTTGCCGGGCCGGGCGGGTGGCCGGGGATTCGGAGTAGTAGGCCCGTTCGTCCATCCCGCTATTGTTTCAGCTTTTCGAGGTCGAAGGCGCGCGCGCCGGGGAGCTGGGCGTAGCGTTCGGGGTGGCAGGTGAGGATGAGGATCTGGAGGCGGCCGGCGGCCTCGGCGAGGAGGTCGAGGATGCGGGCGGCGCGGACCGGATCGGTGGCCAGGAAGGCGTCGTCGAAGACGGCGAGCTGGCGTTCGTCGCGGGCGAGCGCGAGGGCGAGGGCGAGGCGGGTGGCGAAGGCGATCTGCTCGCCTTCGCCGCCGGAGAGATCGGCGAGCGGGGCGTCGGCGCCGGGGACCTGGAGGCCGGCCGGGGTCCAGGTGTCGGCGATGTGGAGCGGGTAGGCGGCGTCGCCGGCTATGCGGCGCCATATGGCGGTGGCCTCGGCGCCGATCTGGTTGGGGATGGCGGCGGTCATCTCCGCGTGCGCCTCTTCGAGGGTTTTCTTCAGTAGCGTCAGCGCGGCCGCGCGGCGCCGGTGCCGTTCGAGTTCGGCCGATTTCTCGGCGTGGCGCTCCTCGGCCTCGGCCAGGCGCGTGTAGATGTTCTGCGATTGCAGGGTGGCGAGCGAGCCTTCAAGACTCGCGGCGGACTCGCGGTCGATGCCGACCTGCCGCGTCAACTGCTCCAACTCCACGCGCAGGGCGGCCACGTCGCCAGGCGCGGCGGCGCGCAGGCGCTCCATCGCGGTCCGGGCAAGCGAGTATTCGGTGGCGGCCGCGGCGTGACGGCTTTCGAGATCGGCGATCGGGCCGGCGGCCCCATACTCGTCAAGCCGGCGCCGCACCGCGCCGAGCTCCTGTTCCACGTTCCGCCGCGTGGCCTGGGCCGTCGCCGCGGCGGCCGCCAGTTGCGCGCCGTCGAACTTCGCCTTCGCCGTCCGCAGCTCTTCGCGGCAGGCCAGCCATTCGGCGCGGCACTGCTCGACGTCCGGCGCGGCGCCGGCCCACTCGGGGTGCTTCGCCCGCAGCTCGTCGAGCTCGCGGCGCTTCTGCTGCAGCGGGTTCAACTCGGCCGCCTTCGCGCGCAACTGCTGGCCCAGTTCGCCGGCCTCGCGGTAGCGGCGCTCGAGCTCCTCGGCCGTCTCGCCGGCCAGCAGCGACGCCAGTTCGCCCGCCAGCCGCGCGACTTCCCGCTCGGCCTCGGCCGCCTGCGCATTGGCGCTTTCCGCCGTGATCCGCGCCACGCCCGGGATGTGCAGTTCGACGCGCTGCGGACGCACGATCTCCCGCGTCTCGCCGGGGCCGAGGGCGCCTTCGCCGTCGACGGCGATCGCCGTTTCGGCCTCGATCCGCACGCGCAGGCTGGCCGCTTCGAGCGTCGCCCGCTTCACCGCCAACAGCTGCCCCAATTCGCGGATCCGCCGCATGCGCCGCTCCTCGGGCGCGCGCAGCGCCTCCACCTGCCGCTGCAGCTCCGCCACCTCGGCCGTCAACGCCGCCAGCCGCGTCACGTCGGCCCACTGCTTGGCGTCGACGCCGCTCTGCTGCAGCGCCTCCAACCGCTCTTCGAGCGCCTTCACCACCGGCCCGTGCGCTTCGGCCTCGCGCAGCCGCTCCGCCGCGATACGCTCGGCTTCGGTCGCCTCCGCAAGCTGCTTTTCGAGCTGTCCGGCCCGCGCGGCGTCGGCCCGCCAGTCGGCCAGCTTCCGGTCCAGCGTCTCGAACGCCTGCCGCGTTTTCAACTCCGCCGTCGCGCCCTCGGCCAGTTCCTTTTCGAGCGCCGCGGCCCCTTCCACCACCGGCCGCAGCGCATCGGCCCGCGCCGACCGCTCCGCCACCGTCGCGCGCAGCCGCGCCAGCTCGGCCCGTTGCAGCCCCAGCCGCTCCCACTCCGCCCGCCGCTCGGCCGCGTCGATCCGCGCCGTCATCTCCTCGCCCTCGAGCACATTCACCGGCGACGCCTTCGCCACCTGCCCCGACGGCGTGAAATACACCTTCCACCGCGCGCCGAGGAGCTTCCCGATCTTCTCCGACTCCTTCGACTGCAGCGCCGCGCCGAAGATCTCACCCAACCGACCCTTCACCTTCTCGCTCCACGGCTGCAGTTGCGGCGGCCCCTGCGGCGTCCACAGCACCTGCAGCAGACCGAGGTGCGTCTCCTGCGCGATGCCCTTGCCGGGTGCCTCCGCCGACAGCATGGCCCGCACCCGCGCATCGGCCTCCTTGCCCTCGGCCACTGGCCGGAACACGCCCCCTTCGCGCTTGTCGAGCCGCCCCATCGCACCCGTCAGAAACCGCTTCTCCATGCGCCATTCAACGCCGCCGTGCGCGAACTCGGCCGCGATCCGCGGCGAGATCGCCCGCCCCCATGGCTGCATCGCCGCCGTCACCGTCGCGCCCGACACCGAATACGAATCGGCCAGCAGATGCCGCAGCGCGCGCAGCAGCGTCGACTTCCCCGCCCCGTTCGGCCCCGACAAAACGTTCAAGCCCTCGCCGAGCTCCGGCAGCGTCACCGGCCGGTCAAAGCACCGGAACCCCTCCACCTCGAGCCGCCGCAGAATCACGCGCCCGCCTCCGCCGCCAGCGCCTGCAGCTCCAGCAGCGCTTCGGCCGCCGCGCGGTCGCCGTCGCCGGCCAGTTCGCGCAACACCCGCGCCGCCTGCCGCCCCGGACCCGCCGGCAGATTCTCTTCGCAACCGTCC
>CAYMTH010000563.1:0-4059 GCA_964393235.1 uncultured Solibacteraceae bacterium
GGAACTGCTGGCCGCGGGCGAGGGGGCCGCGCGGCTGGTGATGGACCGGATTAGAAGCTGAGCGAGAGCGTGCCGTTGTAGGCGGCTTCGGCGGTGGCCCAGTTCACGACGCTCCACCAGTTGTCGACGTAGGTGGGGCGCAGGTTCTGATACTTGAGGTAGTAGGCGTGTTCCCACACGTCGATGCCGAGAACGGCGGTCTTGCCTTCCATGATGGGCGAGTCCTGGTTCGGGGTCGAGGTGATGGCGAGCGAGCCGTCGGCGTTCTTGACGAGCCAGGCCCAGCCGGAACCGAAGCGGCCGAGCGCGGCGGCCTTGAACTGCGCCTTGAAGTTGTCGAGCGAGCCGAACGAAGCGGTGATGGCCGCGGCGAGGTTGCCGGTGGGTTCGCCGCCGCCGCCCTGGCCCTGCGGGGCCATCAGCAGCCAGAAGAGGGTGTGGTTGTAGTGGCCGCCACCGTTGTTGCGGATCGCGGTCTTCTTGGCGTCGGGGACGATGGCCAGGTTGTTGGCCAGCAGTTCTTCCAGGCTCTTGCCTTCGAGCGCGGCGTCACCGGCCACGGCGTTGTTCAGGTTGGTGACGTAGGTGTTGTGGTGACGGGACCGGTGGATGTCCATCGTCAGCTCGTCGATGTACGGTTCGAGCGCGTTGTTGGCGTAGGTCAGGTTGGGAAGAGTAAATGCCATAGCTTGAGTCTCCTTCGGGTTTAGATGCGGCTTCAGGCCGAAAAGCCGCCGTTGATTTCGAACTGATGCGCGATGCGGAACATCACGTCTTCGGCGAAGTGGTTAGTGAGGATCTGCATGCCGACGGGGAGCCCTTCGGCGGTGGCGCCGCAGGGGACGCTCATGCAGGGGATACCGGCCAGGTCGCCGGTGATGGTGTAGATATCGGACAGGTACATCTGCAGCGGGTCGTTCACCTTCTCGCCGAGCTTGAAGGCGGGGAAGGGGGAGACGGGCGTGATGAGGGCGTCGACCTTTTCGAAGGCCTGTTTGAAGTCGCGCGCGATGAGCGAGCGGACGCGCTGGGCCTTGAGGTAATAGGCGTCGTAGTAGCCGTGGCTCAGCACGTAGGCGCCCAGCATGATGCGCCGTTTGGCCTCGGCGCCGAAGCCTTCGCCGCGCGAGTTGCGGTACATGTCGATGAGCGAATCGGCCTTGGCGGAACGGGTGGTGAAGCGCACGCCATCGAACCGGGAGAGGTTCGCGCTCACCTCGGCGGTACAGATGATGTAGTAGGCCGCGATGGCGTACTCGGTGTGGGGCAGGGAGACTTCGACGAACTCGACGCCCTGTTTCTTCAGCAGTTCGATGCCGGCCTGGATGCGGTCGCCGGTTTCGCTGGCGAGGCCGGCGAAGTACTCCTTGGGCAGGCCGACGCGGAGACCCTTGAGCGGCTGGCTCATGGCGGCGGCGTAGTCCTGCACTTCGTGGAGCGCGCTGGTGGCGTCGCGTTTGTCGCGGCCGGCGATGGCGGCGAGAACGGAGGCCGAATCGGCGACGGTGCGGGAGAAGGGCCCGATGTGGTCGAGCGAAGAGGCGAAGGCGACCAGGCCGTAGCGGGAGACGCGGCCGTAGGTGGGCGTGACGCCGACGCAGCCGCAGAACGACGCG
Organism: uncultured Solibacteraceae bacterium; assembly: GCA_964393235.1. Lineage (GTDB taxonomy): Bacteria > Acidobacteriota > Terriglobia > Bryobacterales > Bryobacteraceae. The sequence continues at coordinate 1,617 of CAYMTH010000563.1, forward strand.
GGCTGGCGGATGGAGCCGCCGGTATCGGAGCCGAGCGAGACGACGGCCGTGCCCTGGGCGACGACGGCGGCTGAGCCGCCGGAGCTGCCGCCGGGCACACGGTCGAGCGCGACCGGGTTGCGCACGGGGCCGAAGGCGGAGTTTTCGTTCGACGAACCCATGGCGAACTCGTCGCAGTTGGCTTTGCCGATGATGACGCCGCCGGCGGCTTCGAGCCGTTCGATGGCGGTGGCGTCGTAGGGCGGGATGTAGTTTTCGAGGAGCTTCGAGCCGCAGGTGGTGCGGACGCCCTTGGTCGAGATGACGTCCTTGACGCCGACGGGGACGCCGGCGAGCGGGCCCGGGTCGACGCCGGCGGCGAGCTGTTCGTCGACGCGGCGGGCGGCGGCCAGCGCGCGGTCGTCGCTGAAGGTCAGGTAGGCGTTGGTCTTGGGGTTCTCGGCCTTGGCGAAGGCGAGGGCTTCCTGAGCGAGTTCGACGGCGCTGAACTCCTTGGCGGCAAGGCCGGCGCGCACCTGGGCGATGGTGAGGGACGGGATGTTCATGTTAGCGCTCGATGACCCGCGGAACCTTGTAGTAGCCCTGGCCGGAGACGGGGGCGTTGGCGAGGGCCTCGGCGTTGGTGAGCGGCGTATGGGGCTCGTCCTCGCGGAGGGTGGCGGTCTCCTCGGCTTCGAACAGCACCTGGGCCATGGGTTCGACGCCGTTGGTGTTCAGCTCGTTGAGCTTGTCGATGTGGGTGAGAATGTCGCTCAGATCGTGGGCGTATTGATGGATCTCGTTCTCGGTGAGGGTGAGATTGGCGAGACCGGCCACGTAGCGGACCTGTTCTTCGGATAGCTTCACGCGGAAATCCTCTGCTGGCGGAGAGCCTCGACGCGCTCGGATTCGGCGCGGGAGGCGAGATAAAGAAGGCGGAAAATGGGGTCGGTGATGCCGTCGGCGGGGTCGTCGGCGGCACGGATGGCGAGGGCGACGCGGGGGGTGCGTCGCGGGGCGCCGACGCGGAACTCGATCGATTCGATCAGCCCCGGGCCGGCGATGGCCTGGAGCTTGGTGAGAATCTGGCCGGACATGGTGACGAGCTGCTTCTGCCAGGTCGCGTCCTCGACTTCGATCACCATGCGGCGGCCGTAGAGCGTAACGGGGCCGGTGCGCTTGGCCAGGCGCGGACCGACGGCGGCGGGCCAGATGGCCTCGGCGAGGTCCTCGGCCGCGAGGCGCGCATGCGGCAGCCTGGTTTTGGATAGCAGTCGAGCGGCGCGTTCCATGCGTTACAAACTCTCGATTTTAGCACTGGCGGAACTGTAAGCCGGTTTCTGTTTCTTTCCGAAGAAAGATGGCAATCATTCCTCTGGGCCAGCCATTACTGACAGGCTCTAGCAACCTACCCGGGTGTCGAACAGGACGAGCCGCCCCTTCACCCCTATTTGGTCTTGCTCCGCGTGGGGTTTGCCTTGCCGTCCCCATTGCTGCGGACACGGTGCGCTCTTACCGCACCTTTTCACCCTTACCCCCGGGCCGAAACCCGGTGGCGGTATATTCTCTGTGGCACTTTCCGTGAAACCCGATTTGATCGGGCCCCCCCGGCCGTTAGCCGGCACGCTGCTCTGCGGAGACCGGACTTTCCTCCAGCCAACCCCTTGCGAGGCCAGCCAGCGATTGCCCGTTCCGCCAGTACAATAGCCATTATCCCATGCGTCCGTTGATTTGTATTCTCGCTTTGCCAATATTTGCATTCGCCGCCGAACCGCTCCCCGAGGACCGGGGCGCGGCCGGACTGTGGCGATCGCTGCTGGAACTGCGGACCACGGCGCGCGTGCTGCACGTGGCCGCGCATCCGGACGACGAAGACGGGCCGACGATCACCTGGCTGACGCGCGGAAAAGGCGCTGAGGTCACCATGCTGTCGCTGACGCGCGGGGAATCGGGCGCCAATCTCGTCACCGGGGATTTCTTCGACCGCCTGGGGGCGCTGCGCACCGTCGAGTTCCTGCGCGCGGCGCAGTACTACGGCGCGAACGTGATGTTCACGCGGGCCGTGGATTACGGCTATTCGAAGAACGTGGCCGAGACGAACCGGATGTGGAACACCGAGGAGGTGCTGCGGGACGTGGTGCGGGTGATCCGCATCACCCGGCCGCACATCGTGATCTCGCGCTGGTCCGGGACGCCGCGCGACGGGCACGGGAACCACGAGTCGGCGGGTGTGCTGGCGCAGAAGGCGTTCACGCTGGCTGGCGACGCTTCGTATGTCACCGAGGGGCTGGCGCCGTGGAAGCCGTTGAAGCTCTACGTGGGCAACCGCAATCCGCTGGACCAGACGACGGTGCGCGTGGAGCACGGCGCGGTGGACCCGCTGCTGGGGCGCAGCTATTCGCAGTTCGCGCGCGAGGGGCTGCGGTGGCAGCGGTCGCAGGGCGCGGGCGCGGCGACGGCGCGC
>CAYMTH010000564.1:0-4055 GCA_964393235.1 uncultured Solibacteraceae bacterium
TCCAAACCGGCGCCGAACCCTGGGACGTCGTCTCCCAACTCGCCTGGGACGACGGCCCCGTCCGCGGCCCCGCCGCCGGCCTTCTCTACTTCCCCTACTCCGGCAACCTCGCCAAGCTCAAATCCATCGAGCTCGTCCACGACTCCCCCACCGGCCCCACCCGCCTCACTCTCCGTGGTTCAGCCGCGTCTCCAGCCAAATCAACAGAACCAGCACGCAAACCATAATCGCCCCCAGCGCCGGCACCACCATCACCTTCCCCACGCCCCACTGCGCCGCCACCCACCCCAGCAGCGCCGGCGCCAGCAGCGCCCCCAGCAGCCCCAGCGTGAAAATCCCCCCGAAAAACCCCGGATGGTAGTACGGGAACCGGCTCTCGATCTTCTGCACCGTCAGCGGATAAATCGAGGCGAACCCGCCCCCGATCAGCAGAATCCCCGCCACCGCCCCGCCCATCTTCTCCGTCAGGCTCAGCAGCACGCACCCGAACAGCGCCGCCAGCACGCATCCCATCAGCATCCGCGCCTGGCTCACCCGCGGCAGCAGCGCCTGCACGATGATCCGCCCCGCCAGCAAACCCATCCAGTACAGCGCCAGCAGCAGCAGCCCGTTGGTCGGGCTCATCCCCAGCTGCTGAATCAGAAACAGCGGCAGCCACCCCGCAATCGCCCACTCGTTGCCGAACTGAAAGAACAGCAGAAGCGTGAACAGAATCGCCCCCGGCGACTTGAAATCCTCGAGCGCCTGCTTCATCTTCGGAAACGAATGCGGCGTAAACGGAATCGGGCCGCCCAGTCCGAACCCCAGCGCGAAGTAGAACGGAATCACCGCCAGCAGCATCAGCATACTCGGCACGGTGTAGAAATCGAACGCCCCCGCCGTGATCAGCGCCGTCGCCAGGCACCCCAGCCCGAACAGCCCGCCCGAAATGTTGATCGTCGCCGGCGCATCGTGCCGGTAGAGAGGCGCAATCGCGTGAAAGACCGATATGTTCAAGACCGCCCCCGCCGCCCCGATCACGAACATCACGAACATCCGCCCCGACGGCGGCTGCGGCCCCGACAACGCCGCCAGCCCCAGAAACCCCGCGCACGCCACCGCGCTCGACGCCGTCAGCAACCGCTGCAGCCCCGCCCGCCCCACCAGCCAGTGGCACAGCTGCGAACCGGCATAGATCCCGAACGTCAAAAACAGGAAGTACAGCCCCACCGTCCCGTATTCGGAGTGCAGATGGTAGCCCCACGCCGGCAGCACCGCGCCCAGAAAGGAGAACAACACCCCCGACAAAAAGAACCCGCCCAGGGCCCGCCGCGCCGCGCCCTGCAGCTCCGGCTGCCGCCCCGTCTTCGTCACCGTCTGTCCCTGCACCGTCGGCGGCATTCAAAATATTGTAACCCCGCCTTCCATATTCCGTATCCATTCCAGATCCGGGGAATCCCCCACCACGCCTTTTCAACAAGTTACGTTTGGGCTCTGAATTGCCCAGGAATGGTCGCTATCAATATACCCGTCTCGCTTGGGTATGAGTTGTCTCCTCACCAGCCCCGTCCTCCGGACGGGGCTTTTTTCGTCTCCCCTACCCCTCGCCATTGACATTTGAAAAATCTACCCCACTACATCTCGTACCCCGGTGGAAAAACTATTGACTGCCGCCAAATCTTGCCTTAGCATGGCCCTATCACTGAGGAAGGAGGTGGTCCAGCAACATGGAAATTGGAAGTTCATCTGGGCGCAGGGAGGTAGCCGACAGTTGAGTCGGACCTCTTAATCGTTCAGGCTTCGATACAGTGGCGAGGCCGCCGTTCCTGCGGACCGGCTCCCCCCTGCGCTTCGAACTAAGCCGAATATAAGCCAAAAAGGCCGCTCCGGGTTCGTCCCCGTGAGCGGCCTTTCGGCTTCTGTGCTATACTCGAAAACTGGAAAGTCATGAAAGCCGGAATCCACCCCGCCTATAACCCCGTCAAGGTCATCTGTGCCTGCGGGAGCACCTTCGAAACCCGCTCCGCTCACAAGGGCGATATCCGCTTGGAAATCTGCTCCTCCTGCCACCCCTTCTTCACCGGCCGCCAAAAGCTGGTCGATACCGAAGGCCGCGTGGACCGCTTCCAGAAGAAGCTCCAGAAATCCGCCGCCATCAAGGCCGCTCGCGAAACCGCTTCTTCCAACTAACGAAATCTCAACCCCAACAAAAAAGGCCTTGCCACCCGGCAAGGCCTTTTTCTTTTCCACGCTCGAGGCGCCTACATCCCCCCGCCGCCGCCGCCAAACCCCTGCTTCCGCTTCGCTTCCCGCTCCGCCCGCATCTTGTCGTATTCCGCCATCTGCTCCGCGCTCAGTATCTCCCGGATCTTCGCCGTCTGGTCCGTCATGATCTTGTCCATCTCCGGCTTCGTCCGCTCCCGGAACTCCCGGTAACGGTCCCGCGTCGCATCCAGAACTTTCTCGACATCCACCGCCTGCCCGTCGGTCAGCTTCAACCGGTCGCGCATCTCCTGCATATAGGAACGGCGATACTCCTCAGGCGTCTTCCGCTTCGTCGTCGCGCTCACTTCCTTCACCGTGTACAGACGGTGCCCAAAACCACCGACCGCCACGCCGCCGGCAAACACCAGCAACAGGTACATCGCGATCGTGAAATTCCCACGCTTCATTTCTGCTCCGGCGTCTCCAGCGCCACCGGATGCATCGCCGCCAGATCCTCCGGCGTCGATTCATCGTCCAGCGCTTCCACGTATGTCAGTTGATAAAACGGCGACGACGTGATCGCCGTCCCCAAAATCACGCCCAGCACCAGGCACAACGCCATCGCCGCCACCAGCGCCCGCCGGCTCAGCGTTACCCACTGCAGCATCGGACTCCGCCGCGCCTCGATCCGCTGCCAAAGCGTCGGCATGAAATTCGCCCCCGCTTCGACATCCGGACAAGCCGCCCGGTACTCCCGAAACCACTCGTTCAGACGTTGTTCCCGATCTTTTTCCAACGACATACGGTCTCCCGATTTTACCCGTTTTTGCCCGGGCCCGAGGTCGATCCCGCCTGCGCGGCGCCTTCCTCGGTCTTCGCAAATGCCTTTAACACGCGCTGCCGGGCCCGGAACAACCGGACCTTCAACGCATTCTCGTTCACCTTGTACACGCCCTCCAACTGCTTTAAGGAGAGCCCTTCCACTTCTTTCAATGTCAGTAAAACCCGGTCTTCTTCGCTCACCGCCCCCAGCAGCGAGTTCACAAAATCCCTGACCTTCCCCTGCCGCAACTCCTCCCGCTGCGCCACGGTCCCGGCATCGGCGTCGGCCATCATTACCTGCTGCTCGCTCAGGTCGCTCATCCGCGCCTCCGGACGCCGCCGCTGCCGCCGCAAATAATCGTAGGCCGCGTTCACCGTCAACCGGTACAGCCACGGCTCGAACACGTCGGGCTCCCGCAACTGATCCAGCGAATAGTAGAGTCGGACAAACACTTCTTGACCTACGTCCTCCACATCCTCAGGACGGCCGATCAAACGCGAAATCGTCCCCAAAATCCGCCGGCGATACGCCTGCACAATCTGGTTGAACGCCTGATCATCGCCCTGCTTGGCCTTTAAGATGAGTTCGAAGTCAACCAGCATCGTGGCTCGCCACTGCTTCCTCGCGGCGCCGCCTAATCCCAGCCCGGCTTGCCTCCGTTCCGCTTCTCGCAGACCGTTCAATCCAGTAGGCGCTTCACCACTCTCTACAGGTTACAGCATACCGCTCCCGGGGCGAAGAAAGAGAAAATCTTCATCTTCCCCAACAGCATAACCCCGGCTCTCCGCCGGGGTATGCTCCTGCTGCTTTGCGTACTTCTCGAGCGATACAAGCAATCGCTCCACCTGCTGCCGCCGCTGGCGCAAATATGACAACTGCGCCTCCACGGGGGCTCGCCTGAGCGCCCGCGGCAACATCCCTGGGGGAATCATAGCAATGCCTTAGAACTATCAGTACCACCGTTGTATTGCAATAAGAAAAAAGTACTACCCCGCCAAAAATGGTGCCTGCCGCGAGTGTCCCTATTTTTTTACTCCACCGCAAACGC
>CAYMTH010000565.1:0-2777 GCA_964393235.1 uncultured Solibacteraceae bacterium
GTAGATGCCCTGGAGCTCGACCACCGCGCGCTGGGGTACCAGCAGCGCATCCCTGGTGATGCCGATCGGGGCCTTCACCCGGGCGAACTGTCCGGGCCGGAGAAGGGAGTTCGGGTTGGGAAACGAGGCTTCGACGGTGAGGGTGCCGGTGCGGGAGCTCTTGCCGGTCCGTTTGGAGACGCTGAAGCTGACGACGCCGTTGCCGGTGCCGGAGGCGCCGGAGATGATGCGGATCCAGGAGTCATTGGCGCGGGCGGTCCAGGCGCAGCCGGTGGAGGCCGAGACGCTGATGGAGCCGGAGGCGGCGGCTACGCCGAAGGCGAACGACGAGGGAGCGGCGGAGATGGCGCCGGACTGGAAGTTCGCGGTGATGGCGTAGGCCTGGTTGACGTTGATGGTGATGGGGGAGGTGGCCGGGGCGGTGATGCCGGACCAGCCGGTGAAGCAGGCAGAGCCGCTGGCGGTGGCGGTGGCGTTGAGCGAGGAGCCCTCATTGTAGAAGCTGTCGGACGAGGTGGGCGAGAGGGCGGCCGTGCCGATAGAGGTGTTGGAGCTCGAGGTCCTCACGTTGTACTGCTTGTTGTAGGAAGCGGTGAGGCTGAGGGCGGAGGAGGGGGCGGTGACGGTATGGGTCTGGGCGCCGCCGTCGGACCAGGATCTGAAGGCGTACTTGAGGGTGGACGTGGAGGAGTTGGGGGCCGAGACGGTATGGGCGGAGCCAGGGGCCCACTGGAAGGTGGTGGTGGCGGTGATGGTGACGCCGTCGACGACGAGGGGCTGGCCGGCGGGGTTGGAGGCGATGGTCACGCCGACGGTGGAGGGGGCGACGGTGTTGGTGTTGGAGGTGTACATCGTCTTGACGCCGGCGATGTCGCCGGCCGAGAGGGCGGAGCGCTGGCCGATGGAGATGCCGGCCGGGATGGTTTCGATGGTCGGCAGGCCGTTGGCGGAGAAGGCGAAGGCGCCGTAGTGCATGATGGAGCCGTAGTCGTAGGCGCCGAGGTCGTCGGAGGTGGTGATGGCCTGGTCGAAGTTAGAGGTGGCGGTGGAGGTGATGTTGGAGTAGTTGACCCGCACGAACGTGTTGCGGTCCTCGCGGGTGTGTTCGTGGTAGAGGCCGACGGCGTGGCCGATTTCGTGGATGGCGTTGCCGGTGGAGCAGGAGTCGCCGATGTTGATGGGCTGGGCGGCCATGCGGATGTAGCCGATGTAGGAGTTGCAGGTGCCGGAGGAGGCGGGGCGGACGAAGCGGACGTAGTAGGCTTCCGAGGTCCGGGGGACGAGGCGGATGAAGCCGGAAAGGTTGGTATTCCAGTGATTGACGGCGTCGGTGACGCGGTACTGGTTGGGCATGGTGGCGTCGATTTCGTAGGGGATGACGCCGCCGGGCCAGCGGTAGGACGTGGAGGTGATGCCCTGGCTCTGGCGCTCGCTGTCGACGGCTTTGGGCGAGACGAGGTCGATTTCGTGGGGTTCGCCGAGGATGATGTCGTTGTCGTAGATGGCGAGGCCTTCGCGGACCTCAAAGGGGACGACGTTGCCGCGGAAGCGGGCGAAGCCGCGGGCGCCTTCGAACTGGGAGACCGGGGCGGCGAGGGCGGGGGCGGTTTTGGCGAGGCCCTCGGCGGTCAGGGCGAGGACGCGGGAGAGCTGGAAGGGGAGGCCGCCGGAGGTTTCGCCGGCGAACTGGATTTCGACCAGGGCGGCGGAGCCGGGGACGGCGGCGGTCCAGAAGGGGTCGCCGTTGAGCGGGCCGACGCCGGCGTAGGCGGCGACTACGGGGCCGGGTTCGCCGTTGGCGTCGAACTCGCGGACGTTGAGCGTGGCGCCTTCGGGGAGGCGGAGGTTCTCAAAGAAGAGCTGCTGGCCGGCGGCGCCGTCGGATTCGACGCGCAGGCGCATGGTCCAGCGGCCATCGACTTCACGGATGCCGACTTGGGATTCTTCGGGTGCGGGGAGCGCCAGGGTGCGGCCATCGGTGTCTTCAGAGATCGTCTGTGCGGGTAATACCGCCCTTTCCTTTGCTGCCAGGCCGAAAAGGCCCAACATCACTACAGCCAACAAAGACGATATCCGCATGGGATGACCTCCAGGAGCACTCGATTTTGGCCCGTGAATAGGGCTCTATAGTCTTGTTCGGCGGGAGGATTGAAAAAGAACGCTAGGGATAATGTTGAATCGGCCGGGGAAAATACCTTAGTGCGAGGCGTACTGGAGCTGGAAGAGGCGCCAGTAGATGCCGCGTTGGGCGAGGAGTTCGGCGTGGGTGCCGGACTCGATCAACTGGCCCTTGTGGAAGGCGAGGATGCGGGAAGCGGACTGAATGGTGGACAGCCGGTGGGCGATGACGATAGCGGTACGGCCGGTGAGCAGTTCGTGCTGGGCGTCGCGGATTTTGATTTCGGTTTCGGTATCGACGGAGGAGGTGGCCTCGTCGAGGATGAGGATGTGGGGGTTGTGGACGAGGGCGCGGGCGAAGGAGAGGAGCTGTTTCTGGCCGGTGGAGAAGTTGGCTCCGCGTTCGGCGACGGGTTCGTCGAGGCCGGCGGGGAGCGAGTCGAGGAAGGGGAGGATGTTGACGCGGGCGGCGGCTTCGCGGATTTGGGATTCCGAGAGGCCGGGGGTGCCGAGGGTGATGTTGGACCGGACGTCGCCGGTGAAGAGCCAGGCGTCCTGGAGAACGATGGAGAACAGGCCGCGGAGGTCTTCGGGGCGGAACTGGCGGATATCGACGCCGCCGACGCGTTCATCGTTGGTATCGAGTTTGCCGTTGTTGT
>CAYMTH010000565.1:2787-4054 GCA_964393235.1 uncultured Solibacteraceae bacterium
CGCGGATGGCCCCCTTCTGCACGTCGTAGAAGCGGAGGAGGAGGTTGGTGAGGGTAGTTTTGCCGGCGCCGGTGTGGCCGACGATGGCGACGGTTTCGCCGGGGCGGATGGTGAGGTTGAGGTCGCGGAGGACCCACTCTTCGTCCTTGTAGGCGAACCAGACGTTTTCGAAAGTGATGGTGGTGTCGGCGGGGATGGGGACGGGGCTGGCGGGGGCCTGGATGGCGGGCTGGGTATCGAGGAGAAGGAAGATGCGTTCGGCGGCGGCGGAGGCGGCCTGGATGACGTTGAACTTTTCCGAGAGGTTCTGGATAGGGCGGAAGAAGCGGATGGCGACTTGGAAGACGGTGACGACGGTGCCGAGGGAGGCGGCGTTGGTGGGGACCTCGACGCCGCCGTAGACGAGGAGGCCGGCGAGGGCGAGCATGGAGAAGAACTCGACGACGGGATAGAACCAGCCGTAGGCGTGGATGGAGTCTTTGTAGGCGTCGGTGTGGTCGCGGTTGATGCGTTCGAAATCGGCGCGGGAGCGGGCTTCGCGGTTGAAGAGCTGGACGACGGCAATGCCGTTGACGTGTTCCTGGAGGAAGGCGTTGATGCGGGCGACGGCGGAGCGGATGCGGCGGTTGGAGGAGGCGACTTCGCGGCGGAAGCGCATGGTGGCGAGGAAGATGAGGGGGGCGGTGAGGAGGACGATGGCGGTCATGCCGGGGCTGAGGGAGAGGAGGATGGCGAGGAGCCAGAGGAGCATGAGGAAGTCGCGGAGGATGGCGACGAAGCCGGAGGCGAACAGGTCGTTGAGGGTATCGACGTCGGAGGTGACGCGGGTGACGACGCGGCCGATGGGGTTGCGGTCGAACCAGGCGATGTCGAGTTTGTGGAGGTGGGTCATGAGGTCGCGACGGAGGTCGAACATGGCGTGCTGGGCGGTGCGGTTCATGAGGAGGGTTTGGCCGAACTCGGCGATCAAGGTGAGGACGACGAGGGAGAGGTAGGCGATGGAGAGGAGGGTGAGGCCGCGGAAGGGGTCGGAGGGGAGGTCGAAGGGGAGGGGGGAGACGGGGGATTTGGTGAAGTAGCGGTCGACGGCGTAGCGGGTGAGGAGGGGGCCGAGGGAATCGAAGAGGCCGTGGAGGGAGACGAGGAGGAGCGTGGCGGCGACGGAGCCCTTGTAGGGCTTGAGGTAGACGCTGAGACGGCGCAGGAGTCGCCCATCGTACAGCTTGCCTATGGGTTCGTCCGACTGCATTTTTTCTAGTGTAGCCTG
>CAYMTH010000566.1:0-2219 GCA_964393235.1 uncultured Solibacteraceae bacterium
CCAGTTTCTGCGCACGCTGGAGCACCGGCTGCAGTTCGTCGACGACCGGCAGACGCACTCGCTGCCCCTCGACCCGGTTGAGCTCGAAAGCGTGGGCCGGCGCATGCCCGGACAGTTGACGGGCGCGGCGCTGCTCGAGACGCTCGAGCAGCATTTGAGTGAGGTCGCCGCGATGTACGAGCGGGTGATCCACGCCCAGCAGGCGGCCGAACCGGGGCAGGAGGAGGCGCCGGCGTCGAACCTGGTGCGGTTCCTCTCGCAGATCGCGCCGGGCCTGGCGGCGACCATCGCGCGACGCCCGCCGGGGCGGGGCGCGGCCCGGTTCGAGCACTTCCTGGAACAGGTCCGGACCAGCCCGGACTCGATGCGGCTGCTGGACCAGGACGCGACGCTGGCCGAGCAGGTGATCGACCTGTTCGACGCGAGCCCGTTCCTGGGCGAGGAGCTGCTGCGGTCGCCGGAGCTGCTGGCCGAGTTCACGCTGTTCGGCAGCGGGCCGGGCGAGCCGCCGGCCGACGCGGGCGCGGCCGAACTGCGGCGCTGGTTCCGGCGCGAGATGTTCCGGACGCAGTGCGAGAGCGTGTGCCTGCGGCGGGGCGTCTTCGCGACGCTCGAAGAGACGTCGCAGCTGGGCGAACGCGTGATGGCGGCGGCTTACGGCGTCGCGCTGCGCGCGGTGGAAGCGGCGCATCCGCCCGAGCAGATGAACTACCGGCCGCGGAAGCAGATGATGGTGGTGGCGCTGGGGCGGCTCGGGATGCGCGAGTTCGACCTGGGTTCGGACGCCGATCTGTTCTTCGTGCTGCCCGATCGCGACGCGGCCGAGCTGGCGTTCTGGACGCGGGTGGCCGAGAAGATGATCGACGTGATCGCGGCCTATACGGGCGAGGGCGTGATCTTCGCCGTCGATACGCGGCTGCGGCCGAACGGGCGCGAGGGCTCGCTGGTGCAGACCGAGCGGGCGTTCCGGGACTACTTCGAACGCACGGCCGAGGCGTGGGAGGGCATGGCGTACATGAAGGCCTATGCCGTCGCCGGGGACCTCGACGCGGCCACCGAGTTTCTGAACGGGCTGCAGGAGATCGACTGGCGGCGCTACGGGCAGGGCGGGCGCTCGCGGGGCGACCTGCGGAAGATGCGGCTGCGGCTGGAGCGGGAGATGGGCGAGTCGAATCCGCTGAAGGTGGGCGCGGGCGGCTACTACGACATCGACTTCGTGCTGATGTACCTGCGGCTGCGCAGCGCGGGGATCTTCTTCAAGCAGTTGAACACGCCGCGGCGCATCGAAGTGGTCGAGAAGATGGGCCATCTGGAGCTCGACGAGGCGGCGTTCCTGCGGGAAGCGGCGACGTTCTACCGCGCGGTGGACCACGGCCTGCGGCTGATGCACGGGCACGCCGAGGGCAAGCTGCCGAAGGCGCAGGCCGAGTTGGAGACGCTGACCGACCTGGTGGCGCGGTGGCGCCCGGTGCCTCCCGAGGGGCTGGTGGCCGAGTGGCAGGCGATCCGGGCCCGGACCCGGGAAGTGTTCGAGCGGATGTTTGGCGGAGCCTGATTTTAGGGTAGTATGGGCTAATTTATGGCCCGCTTAGGTTTTGCTTTACTTCTTTCCTCACTGACGGTTTTTGCCCAGGTTCACTGGTATGAACAGACGCCCCCGCTGGCACGGGCGGGACAGCCCGTCAAGGTGCGGGTGCGCGCCGACGGGATGACGCGGTTCTCGTTCGAGCCCGACGGCGGGGGCGCGGCGCGGGAGTTCACGTCGCTCGGCGGCGGGTTGTTCGAGGTGGAGGTGACGGCGCCGGCGATCGAGGCGCGGCACCTGTTTCAGCGGTTCGCGGGCTTCGCGCGGGGCTTCAACGGCACGGCGCCGGGGATGTCGGTCAACGTGGTGCTGCTCTATGGCGAGGGGCTGCCGGCGGCGCGGGTCGTGCCGCTCGCGGCGGACGCGCAGCGGTCCGATCACATCCTGAACATCCACTCCAAGGCGTTCTACGACCGGCTGCTGCAGCCGTCGGGGTTTCTGCTCTACGACGGCGAGCCGGTGTCGCGCCGGGCGTATCAGCTGGTGGGCGACGATTATGACTTCGTGAACATCGCGGTGGGCAACCTGTCGGTGATCGGGAACCGGTATCACGGGGTGATCCGGAACAGCGTGCGGGGCATCGGGATGGACGCGGTGGACGACTACGTGTCCTCGCCCCCCGCGGACGGGTGGT
>CAYMTH010000566.1:2229-4047 GCA_964393235.1 uncultured Solibacteraceae bacterium
GATGTTCCCGAACCGGGGGATCTTCGACGGGGCCGACGATGGCTACGTGCACGAGCAGGGGCACCAGTGGGTGAGCGCGATGACGGTGGCGCCGTTCGGCGTGGGGCGGCCGCACTGGCCGGTCTCCTCGATGGCGACGGGCGTGATGGGCTATTCCGATCCGGTGGGCCGGCAGGGGCTGATGTTCCCGTGCCGGTTCGTGACCGGCGACGACGGAACGGTGCGGGTGCTGGGGTCGGCGGCGCCGCGGGAGTTCACGGACATGGATCTGTACATGATGGGACTGGCGCCGGCCGATGCGGTAGGGACGCACTATGTGGTGACGGACGCGGCGCGGGCGGCGGCGGCGCAGAACGGGTGCGGGGCCGTGGGCACGTTGCAGCCGGGGCAGTTCCAGACGGTGAACGCGCAGACGGTGGTCGGGGCGTACGGGGCGCGGACGCCGGCGGCCGGCGCGGCGCCGAAGGACTTCAAAGCGCTGACGGTGGTGGTGAGCCGGGACGGGCTGTTGTCGCGGGAGGAGATGGCGTATTTTGAGGCGATGTCGCGGCGGGCCGAGGAGCGCGGGCTGGTGCCGCGGAACGTCGGCCTGGCGGCGAACTTCTCGAACGCGTGGTACCCGGCGACGGGCGGGCGCAGCACGATGTCGCACCGGCTTTCGAGCGACGCGATGCCGGTGATCGCCTACGGCGGCGTGGTGAACGCGGCGAGCTTTTCGGGGAGCGCGCTGGGGCCGGCGACGGTGGCGATTATCTTCGGCAGCGGCCCGGCGAGGACGACGCAAGGGGACGGGGCGGTGCCGCTGCCGCAGACGCTGGGGGGCGCGCGGGTGTTGGTGAACGGGCGGCCGGCGCCGCTGTTCTACGCGAGCCCGGGGCAGATCAACTTCCAGATTCCGGACGGGCTGCCGGTGACGCCGGCGGCCCCCTCGGACACGGCGTATCTGGCGTCGGTGACGGTGGAGCGGGACGGGATGTCGTCGAACATCGGGTTCATCGAACTGCGGGCGGCGGCGCCGGGGATCATCACCTACGGCGACGGCTACGCGGTGGCGACGAACACGGCGGGGCAGGTGATCGGGCCGTCGAATCCGGCGGTGGCCGGGCAGCTGTTGACGCTGTACTGGGTGGGGGCGGCGCCGTTGTCGGAGACGGTGCCAGCGGGCACGGCGGCGCCGCTGGACCGACTGGTGCGCGTGACGGGACTGGCCGGGGCGACGTTGAACGGCGTGCCGGCGGGGGTGACGTTCCTGGGCCTGACGCCGGGCGGTGTCGGGTTGTTGCAGGCGAATATCGCGGTGGCGGCGAACACGCCGGCGGGCGAGTTGCCGCTGGTGCTGAACATCGCGGGACGGAACTCGAACACGGCGAAACTGCCGGTGCGACGGCCCTAGGCGGGGCTAGAGGGAGGCGAGGCGGATCGCCATGTCGATGGCCGCCTCAAAGCTCGTCGTCGAGGCGAGGCCTTTCCAGGCGATGTCGAAGGCCGTGCCGTGATCGACGCTCGTGCGGATGATGGGCAGGCCGAGGGCGATGTTCACGCCGCCTTCGAAATCGAGGAGCTTCGAGGGGATGTGGCCCTGGTCATGGTACATGCAGACGACCGCGTCGAACTGCTTGCGGCGGACGGCCATGTAGAAGAGCGTGTCGGGCGGGTAGGGGCCCTTCACGTTCCAGCCCTGGGACTGGGCCCACTTGACGCTGGGTTCGATCTCCTCGATCTCTTCGGTACCGAAGAGGCCGTTCTCGCCGGCGTGCGGGTTGAGGCCGGCGACGGCGATGCGGGCCGGGGGGCGGAGGCGGGCGACCGCGTGCTGGG
>CAYMTH010000567.1:0-4040 GCA_964393235.1 uncultured Solibacteraceae bacterium
TGGGAGAAGCGTAGCTGCCGCCCCATTCCTTGCCGGCGCCCCAGCGGGGTTTGCCGGTCTTTTTATCGAGCCCGACGACGCAGGGGCCGCCGGGGGCGCCGATGTTGACGATGAGGAGATCGCCTTCGACGAGGGGCGTGGAGGCGACGCCGAAGAAGTCCTGCGGCACCTTGTATTCGTCGCGGAGCTGGCGGCGCCAGAGGGGGCGGCCGGAGGCGAGTTCGAGGCAGTGGAGGACGCCTTCGGCGCCCATGGTGTAGACGCGGTCACCGTCGATGACGGGGGAGGAGCGGGGGCCGTTGTTGTAGCCGTAGCGGTCTTCGAACGAAGTCGGGTAGGTGTGCTGCCAGTAGCGGTCGCCGGTTTCGGGGTGGAGGCACTCGACGACCTCCTGCGCGCCGCGGCGGTGGAGGAAGACGAGGTAGGCGCCCTGGATGGCGGGGGAGGCGTAGCCGGTGCCCTTAGTCATTTCCCAGAGGAGCGGGGGGCCGGAGGCGGAGAACTTCTTGGCGATGTGGGTTTCGCGGGAGGTGCCGTCGTGGCGGGGGCCGAGGAACCCAGTCCAGTCCTCGGTGACGGCGCCCTGCTTGAGCGGGCCGGGCTTGCGGTGGCGCGTCGCGTCGGGGTTGGATTTCTGGGCCCAGGCCGAGACGGGCGCGAGGAGGAGGGCGCGGCGTTTCATGGTAGCGGTGGGACCTATTCTCTCATTACAATGCCATCAGTTCCATGCGCACTTTCTTCCTGTTGTTGATGGCGTTGCCGCTCGCTGCGGCGGACCCGGCGGCGTTGCTGGCGGAGTTGCAGCGGTTGATCAAACCGTCGAAGGTCCCGGCGGACGGGCGGCTGAGCCCGCAGGACCGGACGTGGGAGGACTGGCTGAAACGGACGGGCGAGCTGCCGCCGGACTTCGACAAGATGCCGTCGATTCCGGGGCTGCCGGATGCGCTGGAGGGAGTGAAGACGCCGGCGCAGTGGACGGCGCGGAAGGCGGAGCTGCGACGGCAGGTTTCGCACTGGATGTACGGGCAGTTTCCGCCGACGCCGACGAATCTGCGGGCGGTGGTGACGGGAGAGCGGAAAGAGGGGCGGGCGACGCTGCGCCAGGTGCGGCTGGAGTTCGGGCCGGAGCACAAGGCGACGCTGCGGGTGGAACTGCTGATTCCCGAGGGGAAGGGGCCGTTTCCGGTGTTTCTGACGAACCATTCGCATAACCGGCCGTGGGTTTACACGGCAGTGCGGCGGGGTTACATCGCGTGTATCTACCATGCGACGGATCCGCGGTATCAGAACGGGGACGATTCGGATAAATGGCTGGAGGTGTATCCGGGGATCGATTTCCCGGTGCTGGCGCGGTGGGCATGGGCGGGGTCGCGGGCGGTGGATTACCTGATAAAGCTGCCGGAGGTGAACAAGGCTCAAATTGGGATTACGGGGCATTCGCGGAACGGGAAGATGGCGCTGCTGGCGGCGGCGTTCGATGAACGGATCGGGGCGGCGGTGCCGTCGAGCGGAAACAGCGGGGAGGGAGACCCGTGGCGATTTACTTCCGAGCCGTTCGCGAACGAGAGTATCGAGTTACTCACGGGCGCGCAGTCGCACTGGTTTCATCCAAGGCTGCGGTTCTTTTCCGGGCGGGAGGATAAGTTGCCGGTGGACCAGAACACGCTGATGGCCCTGGTGGCGCCGCGGGGGTTGATGCTTTATACGGGGTATTCGGAATCGGCGTCGAACCCGGTGGGGTTCGAGCAGGCGTACCGGGATGCGCTGCGGGTGTACCGGTTCCTGGGGCGGGAGCAGAACGTGTGGCTGCATCTGCGGGCGGGCGAGCACGGGACGACGGCGGAGGACATCGAGAAGTTCTGCGACTTCTTCGATTCGGTGTTCGGGCGGCGGGTGCGGCCGAAGCTCGAGACCTGGGCGCACGGGTATACGTTCGCCGGGTGGAAGGCGCTGTCGAAAGAGACCGGGGCGGCGGCGACGCCGAAGACGGCGCGGGAGCGGATCGAATGGGCGCTGGGGGAGGAGCCGGCGGCGGCGCGGAACCTGCAGTTGCGGGGGGCGGGGCTGGAGTTTTCCGACGCGGACAATCCGCTGGCGGCGATGTTCCACCGGCCGTCGACGGACGCGGCGGTGCGGGAGCGGCTGGCGAAAGAGGGGATCGGGTGGCGGCAGGTGCCGATCGGGGACGGGATCGTGGGGGATCTGTTTCATCCGGTGACGGGGAAGGGTAAGTTACCGGTGGTGATCTGGCTGCACGGGTACAGTTACCAGTACGGGTGGTCGATTCAGTCGCCGTGGCAGTCGACGGGGAACGAGTGGCGGGTAGACCAGCGGCCGTCGATTCCGAGTCTGGTGAAGCGGGGATATGCGGTGTTGACGTTCGACCAGATCGGGTTCGGGACGCGACTGCCGGAGGCGCGCGAGTTTTATCAGCGGTATCCGAAGTGGTCCTTGATGGGGAAGATGGTGGCGGACACACGGGCGGCGATCGACGCGTGTTCTGACCTGCGGATGATCGATTCTTCGCGAATTTCGTTGCTGGGATACTCGCTGGGGGCGAAGGTGGGTTTGCTGACGATGGCGCTGGATTCGAGAGTGACGGCGCTGGCGGCGGTGGCGGGGTTCGAGTCCTTGCGGCGGGCGACGGCGGATCGCGGCGTGGAGGGGATCCGGCATTACTCGCATATTCACGGGCTGATGCCGCGGCTGGGTTTCTATCTCGGCCGGGAGGCTTCGCTGCCGTTCGATTTCGACGCGGCGCTGGAACTGGCGGCGGGGCGGAGGGTGTTGGTGGTGGCGCCGACGCACGACCGGTATGCGCGGGTGGAAGACGTGCGGGCAGCGGTGGGGGCGGGTAAGTTTGCGGGGGTGGAGTTAGAGACGCCGGCGGGGTTCAACCAGTTTGGCCGGGTGTTGCAGGAACGGGTGTTCGACTGGCTGGCGGGGGAGAAGAGCGCGTGGAAGGCGGTGACGCTACCGGGGTTCGGGAAGGCGCGGGTGGAGGGCTCCGAAGTTACATTAGAGCCGGGCGCGCCGATGACGGCGGTGGTTTGGGAGGGGCCGGCGCCGAAGTTGAATTACGAGATCAGTTACGAAGCGATGCGGGTGCGGGGCGGGGATTTCTTCGCGAGCGTGACGTTTCCGGTGGGGGAATCGCACGCGACGTTCGTGACGGGCGGATGGGGCGGAGATATCATCGGGCTGTCGAGCATCGACGGGTGGGACGCGTCGGATAACGAGACGCGGAGTTACTTCCAGTTCGAGACGGGGCGGTGGTATCAGTTTCGGGTGGCGGTGACGGCGGAGCGGGTGCGGGTGTGGATTGACGGGAAGCAGGTGGTGAACGCGGCGATCGCGGGGCGGGAGGTTTCGCTGCGGCGAGGGATGGAGTTTTCGCGGCCGGTGGGGCTGGTGAGTTACAACACGGAGGGGCGGGTGCGGGGGTTTACGGTGAAGGAGGGGGCGCGGTGAGGCGCCCCCTCAAGCTAAGTTAGCGCGCGCGGACTTTGGTCCAGGCGCGGGAGGCGGCGGAGGCGAGGACGGCGTCGGTGACGTCGTCGGTGGCAAGTCCGTCGCGGAACGTCGGCGAGGCGCTCTTGCCGCCGCCGGCGGCGACGAGGAAATCGGCCGCCTGATGGATGAAGGTGTGCTCGTAGCCGATCTGGAGACCGGGCACCCACCAGTTGCCCATGTAGGGGTGGTCACGGTCGGTGATGTGGATGGACCGCCAGCCGCGGAGCTTGCCTTCGTCCTTGTGGTCGAAGTACGAGAGGCGGTGCAGGTCGTGGAGATCCCACATGATGGACGCGTGTTCGCCGTTGATTTCGAGCGTGTAGAGAGCTTTGTGGCCGCGGGCGTAGCGGGTGGCTTCGAAGGTCGCGAGCGAACCGTTGTTGAAGCGGGCGAGGAAGAGGCTGGCATCGTCGATGCCGACCGGGGCGACTTCGCCGGTGAGGGAGTGCGTGCGCTCCTTGATGAACGTTTCGGTGACGGCGGAGACGTCCTTGATGCCGCCGTTGAGCCACATGGCGGTGTCGATG
>CAYMTH010000568.1:0-4030 GCA_964393235.1 uncultured Solibacteraceae bacterium
CGAAAACACCACCGGCGTCCAGCCGCTCTCTGCCGACGAACTCGCCAGCCGCCTCAGCTACTTCCTCTGGTCCAGCATGCCCGACGCCGCCCTGCGCCAGCGCGCCGCCGCCGGCCAGCTGCGCCAGCCCGGCGTCCTCCAGGCCGAAGCACGCCGCATGTTGCGCGACCCCCGCGCTCGCGCCCTCGCCGTCGAGTTCGGCGCCAACTGGCTCGACATCCGCGACTTCGAACAGCTCGGCACCGTCGACCGCGAACGCTTCCCCGCCTTCACCGACGACGTCCGCGCCGCCATGTTCGAGGAGCCCGTCCGCTTCCTGCTCGACGTCTTCCAGAACAACCGCTCCATCCTCGATCTCCTCTACGCCCGCCACACGTTCTTGAATCCCGCGCTCGCCCGTTTCTACGGCATCGCGCCGCCGGAGGGAGCCGCGGAGACCGACTGGTTCCGCGTCGCCGACGCCGCCCCCTACGGACGCGGCGGCCTCCTCCCCATGGCCGCGTTCCTCACCAAGAACGCGCCCGGCCTCCGCACCAGCCCCGTCAAGCGCGGCTACTGGGTCGCCCGCCGCATCCTCGGCGAGGAGATTCCCCCGCCGCCGCCCGCCGTGCCCGAACTGCCCGCCGACGAGTCGAAGATGGACCTGCCCCTGCGCCAGATGCTCGAACGCCATCGCAACAATCCGAGCTGCGCCGCCTGCCACGCCCGCTTTGACTCCTTCGGCGTCGCCTTCGAGTCCTTCGATGCCGCCGGCCGCGCCCGCACCGCCGATCTCGCCGGCCGCCCCGTCGACGCCCGCGCCACGTTCCCCAACAACTTCGACGGCGACGGCGTCCAAGGCATCCAGCAGTACATCCGCGCTCACCGCGAACGAGACTTCGTGCGCGGCTTCGCCCGCAAACTCCTCTCCTACGCCCTCGGCCGCAGCCTCGCGCTCTCCGACGACCTCCTCATCGAGAAGATCGTCGCCGACCTCCAGCGCACCGGCTACCGGTTCGAAACCGTAGTGGACAACATCGTAACCAGCCGCCAGTTCCTCAACAAAAGGTGATCGATGAGCAACAGACACTTCACCCGCAGAACCTTCCTCCGTGGCGCCGGCGTCACCATGGGCCTGCCGTGGATGGAATCCCTCCACGCCGCCGCCGTGCCGCCGCAGCGCTTCGCTGTGCTCTTCATGGGCACCGGCATCAGCCCCGGAAAGTGGTGGGCGAAAGGGGCCGGCGCCTCCCTCGAGTTGAGCGAATCGCTCGCGCCGCTCGAACCCATCAAGTCGAAGATCAACGTCATCGACGGCCTGTTCAACAAGGCCGCCACGGGGCAGGGAATTCACCCCGCCATGACCGGCAACCTGCTCTCCGGCGTGCCCATCCGCAAGGGCTCCATCATTCAGGGCGGCATCACGATTGACCAGATGCTCGCCAACCGCATCGGCCAGGATACGATGCAGCCCAGTATGGTGCTCGCCTGTGAACGCGCCATGACCGGCTTCCACGAGACGAATTTTTCCAACGCCTACAGCTCGCACATCTCCTGGCAGAGCGCCGATTCGCCCGTGCCCAACGAGATGTACCCGTCGCTCGCCTTCGATAGTCTCTTTGAAAACGGTGGCCAGCTGCGCAACACCAGCGTGCTCGACCGCGTCAAGGACCACGCCGCCTCCATGCGCGGCCGCATCAGCGCCACCGACAAGATCAAGCTCGACGAGTACCTCTCGAGCGTCCGCGAACTCGAGCGCGGCATCGAGCGCATGCGCACGGAGAAGGACAAGGCCGACGAGCGCGCCGGCAACGCCCGCCGTCCGCTCGCGTCGATGAAGCGTCCCGAAGACGGTCTGCCCGAGGACATCCGCGACCACATGCGGCTGATGTGCGACATCGTGGCGCTCGGCTTCCAGATGGACAAGACCCGCGTCGCGTCGCTGCTGCTGGCCCGCGATCTCTCGGCGCTCTACTATCCCTTCCTCGGCGTCAGCAAGCAGCATCACGGCGCCTCGCACTACGACACCGAAGACGACTATCAGCGCATCGTGCGTTTCCACGTCACGCAGTTGCTCTATCTCGCCCAGCGGCTCGACGCGATGAAGGAGGGCGAATTGTCGGTGCTCGACAACTCCTGCCTGCTGTTCCTGTCGAATATGTGGTCCGGCACGAAGCACGACAACAAGAAGGTGCCGGTCGTCACGGTCGGCGGCTTGGGGGGCAAGCTGAAAACCGGCCGCGCGCTGAACTATTTCGAGTCCGGCGACGACAACCGCAAGCTATGCAGCCTCTACCTCGGCATCATGGACCGCATGGGCGTGGAGCTGCCGCAATTCGGCGACGCCAAAGCCCGCCTCCCCAACCTCTAAGGCAATTCCTAGGTGCCTGTCACCCAGGATTTGTCCGATGGATTCCGCTATCGCGGCTGCCCCAGCCGAACGTCGATCGTCACCGGATCCCGCCCCGCCGGTAGACGTACCGGTTCCGACTCGGCGAATACCGATCTCCCGTCGACGCGGCCAACCCATGACCCGGTGATCTCGTACTCGAGCCCCTCGAGCAGCGGTAGTTCCACCACATTTCCTGTTCTGACGTTTTCGAATGCCGCGCTTCTGCCCCGATGGCTTGCGCTCGCTCGGGCCACTGCCGTCACCGGCTTCCCGTCCGCCCCAATAACATTCACCCGCACCGCCCTTCTCCCGATCGCCGTCGGCAGCTGTAGCACCAGGTTCTCCAGCAACGTGTTCGGCCCGAACGTCAGCCGCTTCGCCAGTTCCGCACGGGCCACCCCGGGATAATAGGTCGCCGCGTACGGTTCCCGGTGCGTCGGAGCGGAGCGCAGGTTTACTCCCATCACGAACGTCCCGGCCGCCACATTCCGGAACCGGAATCGCCCATTCTCGTCCGTCTCTGACCAGTGCGATACCATCCCTGCCAGGTGGCCATCCGGCAGCACCCGTACCAATTCCACGCGCACGCCCGCCGCCGGCCGCCCCGTCGCGTCGCGCAGCACCCCCTGCGCTTCGCCGTGCGACTGCAGCGTCAACGCATTCCGCGCGCAGCCGCCCCCGAACAGACGCACATTCTCCGTCCGCGATCCCGTCCACCCGGCCTTTTCCGCAAAGATTCGGTAATCGCCCGGCGCCACTCCGGCAAAGGAGTAGCTTCCATCCGCCGCTGTCGTCGTGGTTAGCTCTCCGTTCGTCCCCGTCAGCACCACGCGCGCCCCGGCCGGTGGCACGTCCGCGTCGTTCATCCCCCAACCAAACCCTAGCCAGCTCTGCTGCAGCGCCACCCCGAAAATCCGCGTCTGCTCCTCGTCGCTGCGGTTTCGCAGCCAGGTGACATCCTCCCCGGCCATCTTCACTGGACGCGTCGGGCTGCATTGCCCGGATCCGAAGATGCGAAACTCTTTCTTTCCCGCCCAGCGCGCGGAAAGCCCCTGCGCCCGTCCGCCTATCGCCGTCCCTTTGCCGTAGCCATAGAACAGATACTGCTCGCCCATCTGAAATCGCGTCAGGCAACTCGTGAAACTGCCCGGGTCGATGAATACCTCCTTCTCGCCTTCCTGCAGCCCGCGAAACGCCTCGTCCACCCGCACCAGATACGCCACCGGCTGATCAAATTGCCTGCTCCCGTTATCGTTCTGGTCGATGACCGTTCCCACGAACACCGTCTGTGCTTGGAAGAACGCCTCGCACGCTGGCCGCCTCTCCGCCCCCGGAACACACGAACACCCCCACAACCCGCTCCCCGCCGCCACCAGTCCCAACCACAATCGCAGCATCATTCCCCATTAGACCCCCTCACCCCCCGCCCGGTTCCCTACACTATCCCCATGACCCCCGTAGACGACTTCCTCGCCAACCTCAACATCCCCGCCAAGCCCCTCATCCTCGCCGCCGACCCCGCCATCACCGAAGAGATCAAGTGGAACTCCCCCAGCTTCCGCACCACCGAAAACTTCGCCACCTTCCACCTCCGCGCCAAGAAAGGCGTCATGCTCGTCCTCCACGTCGGCGCCAAACCCCAGACCGCCGTCCACCCCC
>CAYMTH010000569.1:0-894 GCA_964393235.1 uncultured Solibacteraceae bacterium
GCGGACGATCTGGGGCGACCCGGAGCGGTTCAAGGAGCAGTACTGGTCGAAGGTCCCCGGCGCGTACTTCACCGGCGACGCGGCCCGCAAGGACAAGGACGGCTACTTCTGGGTGCTGGGCCGTGTCGACGATGTCATGAACGTTTCGGGTCACCGGTTGTCGACGATGGAAATCGAGTCGGCGCTGGTGCGGCATCCCGCCGTGGCCGAGTCGGCCGTGGTCGGCAAGCCGCACGAGATCACGGGGCAGGCGGTGTGCTGCTTCGTGACGCTGAAGAAGGGCATCACGGACCACGAGAAGCTGGGCCTGGAGCTGCGGCAGTGGGTGGCGCACGAGATCGGGCCGTTCGCGCGGCCGGAGGAGATCCGGTTCACCGAAGCGCTGCCGAAGACCCGTTCGGGCAAGATCATGCGCCGGCTGCTGCGCGAGATCGTCACCAGCCACACGGTGGCCGGTGACGTCACGACGCTCGAGGACATGAACGTGCTGACGGCCCTTTCGGCGCAGCACGACGAAGACTAACCGAACAGTTCGCGGAGCCGTTTTGCGACGGCCTTCTCCTCGCCCGGGTCGTTCATGAGGAAGGTGAACTCGAGTCCCTTCCCGCCCGGGCCGGGGAGCGCGGCGATGCGGGGTTCGCCTTCCAACAGCTTTGCAATCGCTTCCTTGCTCGTGAGCTTGCGGGCCGCTTCGTCCCAGTTCAGAATCGCGCGGTGGACCTTGCGGCCGCGCTCGAACGGGCTCTTATCGGTCGCGAGGCCCAGCTTTTTGGCTTCCGCCAAAATGTAGTCGCACTGGCGGGCGTATTCGCGGTCGAGGGCGGCGAAGTCCACCTTCGAATACCGCTCGACGGCGGCGAGGAGGCCGATCATCTCCTCCTTGTTCACCTTCAT
>CAYMTH010000569.1:924-4000 GCA_964393235.1 uncultured Solibacteraceae bacterium
GCGGGCTCGAGTTGAGCCAGGCCGCCTCGATGAGATCCTTGCGCCCCGCGAGGATACCGGTGCTCTGCGGCCCGCGGATGTGCTTGCCGCCGGAGAAGGCCATCAGATCGACGCCGGTGGCGGCGACACGGGGGATGTTGTCCCACGAGGGGAGCAGGTTTGCGGCGTCGATGAGGATGGGCACACCGGCCTTGCGGCCGAGCTTGACGCACTCTTCCAGGCCGACCGGCGTTTCCCAGGCCCAATCGCCGCGGGAGCCGCCGAGGTAGTAGACCATGGCGGTGTTGGGGCCGAGGGCGTTGATGAACTGGTCGCGGGTTTCGGTCTCGACAATCTTCACGCCGGCGCTGCGGACGGCGTGGTCGTAGCCGTTGCGGTGCACCTTCTGGATGACCACTTCGGTCTTCATGCCGGTGAGGTCGGGGAGGCGGCGGACCTTGGCGTTGTCCTTGCCGGTGAGGCAGCCGTAGGTGCCGAGGGCGATGGCGCCGGCGCAGCCGGAGGTGACGAGGGCGGCCTCGGTGCCGCAGAGTTTGGCGAGGCGGGCGCCGACGGCGTCCTTCACCTCTTCGAGGACGGCGAAGTCGCGGGCGGCGTCGGCCATGACGGCCTGGATCTCGGGCCACATCTTGGAGGCGCCGACGGTGGTGACCGGCCCCATGAAGTTCAGGACCGGGCGGAGGCCGAGGTCGGAGTAGGGGGAGCGGGCCGGTTTGGCGGCGGCGAGACCCATCGCGGACGTGAGCGGGAAGAACCAGCGACGATTGATCATTCCGGTATCGTACATCAGCGGGCGGCCGGGAAAACGGGAACGGGGCGACGCACTGCAACCGACTTCAGTTTCGCTTCGAGTTGACGTCTTCTTGTTGCCACTCCATGGCATGCGCCTGTTCTTGCGCCATCCGAACGTTCACGAAGTTACTGCTGAATCTTACAGTGTGCCGCCCCGTATTTCCAAGGCTCACTTATTTCTATGGATGCGATGTTCACCTCCATTGAGTTAAGTCTCTCGCTCCCCGTGTCTTTTGGGGAGCCTTGCTTTGGATTACCTCCACTTCTGACCGCAGTGTGCGCCTGTTTTTTCTGGTTGTCAATAAGGTACTTGACTGGGCTATTATTTGTGAACTATGGCACAGGAATGGCAAGCCGGCGAGGTGATGGAAGGCCGCTGGGAGGTGCGGCGGGTGCTGCGCGGGGGGATGGGGGTGGTTTACATCGTCTACGACCGGGAATGGAAGCAGGCGATGGCGGCGAAGACGTATCAGGCGGGGGCGTCGCCGCAGTTGTTCGTGGCCGAGGCGCTGGCGTGGATCCGGCTCGATGCGCACCCGAACTTGACGCGGGCGCTGTTCGGGCAGGACATCGGCGGGCAGCCGGTGCTGTTTCTGGAATACGTCAGCGGCGGGGACCTGAGCCGGTGGATCGGGACGCCGGCGCTGATGCAGGATCCGGAGCGGATTCTGCGCTGGGCGCTCGAGTTCTGCGACGGCATGACGCATGCGCGGGCCAAGGGCGTGGCCGTGCACCGGGACGTGAAGCCGCAGAACTGTCTGATTACGGAAGACGGGCAATTGAAGATCACCGACTTCGGGCTGGTGAAGGCCGGGGCGGGCGCGGGCACGCCGGCGTACATGGCGCCGGAACAGTTTGCCGCGACGGGGACGGTGGACGGGCGGGCGGACATCTATTCCTTCGGCTTGATGCTGCACCAGATGGTGACGGGGAGGCTGCCGGCGGCGGGCGGGGCTGAGTTGCCGGCGGGGATCCGGGAGGTGGTGGCGCGGTGCCTGGCGCAGCGGCCGGAGCAGCGTTGGCCGGACTTTGTGGCGCTGCGGGCCTCGCTGGCGGCACTGTATTTCTCCGTCGCCAAACGTCCGGCGCCGGAACCGGCGGTGGGGCGGGCGCTCGACGGACTGCAGTGGAACAACAAGGGTGTGGGGCTGGCGGCGATCGGGGAGTGGGCGGAGGCGCTGGCGGCGTATGACCGGGCGCTGGAGATGGACCGGACGCTGTCGCGAAGCTGGCACAACCGGGGCGGCGCGCTGTCGAGCCTGGGACGGAAGGAGGAAGCGCTGGAGTCCTACGGGGAGGCGCTGCGGCTGGAGCCGGGAATGCAGCGGGCGTGGGGGGCGAAGGGGAACCTGCTGCGGATGATGGGGAGGCATGCGGAGGCGCTCGCGTGCCTGGACCGGGCGGGGAGCGCGCTGGAGTTCCGGATGGCGCGGGCGGAGGCTCTGGCGGGATTGGGACGGCTGGAGGAGGCGTGGGCGGCGTATGGGGCGTTGGACGACGGGTCGGCGCTGGTTTGGATGGGACGGGGGAATCTGCGGCGGCAGATGGGGGAACCGGAAGACGCGGTGCGCTGTTTGCGGCGGGCGCTGGAGATCGCGCCGGGGGAGGGGGCTGGAACGCTGGCGCTGGCGCTGGCGCTGCACAACTGGGGGGTGCGGGAGCGGGCGGCGGGGCGCGTGGAGCGGGCGCTGGAGCTGGCCGAAGAGGCGCTGCGGGAGGACGCGACGTTGACCGAGGCGTGGCTGGCGAAGGGGAATGCGCTGGCGGATCTGGACCGGGTGGAGGAGAGCCTGGCGGCGTTTGACCGGCTGCTGGAGATCGATCCGGCGCATGGGGACGGGTGGTTGAATAAAGGTGCGACTTTGGGGAATGAAGGGCGGATGGAGGAGGCGCGGGCGTGTTTTGAGCGGGCAGCGGTGCTGGGGGTGGAACGGGCGCGGGAGATGGCGGCGCGGTGCGCGCCGGCCGAGCGCAAGTTGACGGTGGAGCAGTGGCTGGTGTTTGCTTCGGGGTCGCGGGAGGACGGTCGGCGGGAGGATGCGCTGGAGTTGTATGAGGCGGGGGTGGAGGAGCATCCGCGGAGCGCGGACCTCTGGTATGCGATGGGGGGGCTGCTGGAGGAGTTGGGGCGAAAGGAGGAAGCGGTCGCGGCATATGAGCGGGTGGTGGCGATCGATCCGAACCGTAGTACGGCGTGGCTGTTCCTTGGCGAGTTGATGGGGGAGGAGGGGCAGCCGTACCGGGAGCGCGGCGGGAAGGCGATCGAGGGGGAGAAGCTGTTCCG
>CAYMTH010000570.1:0-3999 GCA_964393235.1 uncultured Solibacteraceae bacterium
TTTGGCGCCGTTGGCGCGGGAAGCGGCGGCGCGCTTTTCGGATTTGAGCGGCATAGAGGTCCCTTTCTGCTTCGACGGTAGCAGGGGCGGATGGGCCAATCGTTCAGTGCGTTTCGTCATGTCGTTGATTCCAGGGGAAATATAAATGACAAATGCTTGTGACTGGCGATTCCGGGCGGCGCGGGCCGGGGGCCGGGCGTGCCGGTAGATGCATTCCGGTTGCGGGAAGATGGCCGATGCGGCTGTTTTTCCGGGTTTGGTTTGTTTTAGTTGCAGTCGTGGATGAATATAGTGTGGCTGGCTGGCCGGTATCCCGGTTTTTCCTTACGCTAGTTTTCCAGCATTTGGCTGATTTTCCGGACTTTTGTGTTACTTTGGTGTTGTTGCAAGTAAGTTGCGTTAAGGAGAGGGTCGCGATGAGGCTGAACCGGACGTTTGGAGCGTGGTGGATGCTTGGCATGAGCGCCTGGCTGTTGCACGGACAGACCAAGGTCGCGGTTCAGGGGAAGATCCTGGACGAGATGCGGTGCTCGATCGCGGGGGCGCGGGTGGAGGCTTTCGCGGAGGGGCGGACGGGCGGGATCGCCGTCGTCTCGGGGCAGGCCGGGGAGTTTTCGTTGCACCTGGAGGCGGGGACGTATCAGCTGCGGGTGGCGGCCGACGGGTTCAAGGACCTTGCGCGGACGATCCGGGCCGAGGCGGGCGGGGCGCCGGTGGAGATTGTGATGGCGATCAGCGAGCAGCGGACGGCGGTGACGGTGTCCGAGGCGGCCGGATATCAAGTGATCTCGACGAGCGCGGCGACGAGGACGCCGACGGCGTTGATCGATGTGCCGCAGTCGGTGACGGTGGTTTCGCGGGAGTTGTTCCGGGACCAGTTGATGGCGGGGATGGCGGACGTGGTCCGCTATGTGCCGGGGATCACGATGGCGACGGGGGAGGGGCACCGGGACGCGCCGGTGATCCGGGGGAACGCGACGACGTCGGACTTTTACGTCAACGGGGTGCGGGACGACGTGCAGTATTTCCGCGACCTCTACAACCTGGAGCGGGTGGAGGCGGTGAAGGGGCCGAACGCGATGATTTTCGGCCGGGGCGGCGGGGGCGGGGTGATCAACCGGGTGACGAAAGAGGCCGGGTTTACGCCGCTGCGGGAGGTGACGCTGCAGGGCGGATCCTTCGGCAACAAGCGGGTGACGGGGGACGTGGACCACGTATTTAACGACAAGGCGGCGTTCCGGGTGAACGCGATGTTCGAGGACTCGAACAGTTTCCGGAACTACTTCAACCTGCGGCGGTACGGGGTGGCGCCAACGGTGACGTTCACGCCGAATTCGGTGACGAAGATCCGGTTGGGGTACGAGTATTTCAACGACGAACGGGTGACGGACCGCGGGATTCCTTCGTACCAGGGCCGGCCGGCGGCGGCGCACCGGTCGACGTTCTTCGGCAATCCGGACGCGAGTCCGGCGACGGCCGGGGTGCACCTGGGATCGGCGATTTTCGAGCGGCAGTTCGGGGCGCGGGTGAACGTGCGGAACAGCACGCTATTCGGGGCGTACGACAAGTTCTACCAGAACGTTTTTCCGGGCGCGGTGAACGCGACGCAGACGCTGGTGAGCCTGTCGGGGTACAACACGGCGACGCAGCGGAAGAACTTGTTCAACCAGACGGACGTGACGGTGCTGGCGTCGACGGGGCCGGTGCAGCACACGCTGCTGCTGGGGAGCGAGTTCGGCCGGCAGGCGACGGACAACCTGCGGCAGACGGCGTATTTCCGGAACACGGCGACGTCGATCCACGTGCCGTTCGGGAATCCGACGGACTTCACGCCGGTGACGTTCCGGCAGTCGGCGACGGACGCGGACAACCGGCCGGTGAACACGGTGGCGGCGACGTATGTGCAGGACCAGGTGAACGTGTCGCGGTTCCTGCAGCTGGTGGGCGGGGTTCGGTTTGACCGGTTCGATCTGCGGTTTTTGAACAACCGGACGAACGCGACGCTGCGGCGGACGGACCAGCTGGTATCGCCGCGGGCGGGGATCGTGGTGAAGCCGGTGACGGCGCTGTCGTTGTACTTCAACTACAGCGTGGCGTATCTGCCGAGTTCGGGCGACCAGTTCAGTTCGCTGGACGCGACGACGCAGACGTTGAAGCCGGAGAAGTTCACCAACTACGAGACGGGGGTGAAGTGGGACCTGCGGCGGTATCTGTCGGTGACGGCGGCGGCGTACCGGCTGAACCGGACGAACACGCGGGCGGTGGATCCGAACAACCCGGCGGTAATCGTGCAGACGGGGAGCCAGCGGACGAACGGATTTGAGCTGGGCGTGAACGGGAACGTGACGGGGCGGTGGATTGTGGCCGGGGGGTACGGGCATCAGGACGCCTTCATCAGCCGGGCGACGGCGGCGGCGCCGGTGGGCGCGCAGGTGGCGATGGTGCCGCGGCACACGTTTTCGCTGTGGAACAACTACCGGCTGCTGACGCGGCTGAGCGCGGGGCTGGGGGTGATTCACCAGGCGGACATGTGGGCGGGGATCGACAACACGGTGCGGATTCCGCGGTTCACGCGGGCGGACGCGGCGCTGTTCTACTCGCTGACGGAAAAGGTGCGGCTGCAGGCGAACGTGGAGAACGTGACGGACAACGACTACATCGTCAGCGCGCACAGCAACAACAACCTGGCGCCGGGGGCGGCGCGGACGCTGCGGCTGGGGCTGACGATGCGGTTTTAGGGGCGCGGCGTCAGTGGTGGTCTTCGGCGCCTTTGCGTCCGAAGAAGAAGCCGTACTCGACGACGAAGCCGCCGGCGCCGTTGCGGGAGTTGTTGGCGATTTTGTAGGCGACGACGACGATCTGGCGCGGGGTGGGATGGTAGAGCACGCCGGGGATGAAGAAGCCGAGGTCGTGGTTGCCGGCGAACCATTCGGCCATGAGGATGAAGCGTTTGTTGACGGGGTGCTCGATGCCGCCGAGGACGTTGGCGGAGTTTTTCTTGAACAGCTCCTCGGTGCCGAACCAGCCGCCCATGGTGAGGCGGGTGCGGGCGTGGGGGAGGCGCCAGCTGTAGTGGGCGTAGGAGAAGTTGCCGGCGCCCTTGCCGGAGTAGTTCCAGAGGCCCATGGAGCCGACGGTGACCTTGCGTTCGCGGGTGTCGTGGCCGATGGGGATGGCGGATTTGAAGCCGACGCCGACGTTCTGGTTGGAGGCCGAGGGGACGCCGGCGTTGTAGGAGGTGACGGCGAGTTCGGTATTGGCACCGACGCCGTAGGTGAAGAAGTTGGTTCCGTACCAGTAGCGGTAGGCGCCGGCCTGGAAGGGGCGGAACTGAGTTTCGTGCATGACGAAGCCCTGGCCTTTGGGGGTGATGTCGGCGGAGGGCATGTTGATGATGGCCTGCTGCGCGGGGAGTCCGGCGGCGGAGAGGAGGAGAGTCGCAAGCGCGGCGGCTTGCCGGATGGGGTTCATTGATCGGGGGAATTCCTTATTCGGGTCGCTATCCTTGGCGGTCCGGATGAGAGGTCCTCGACCTGGAGGAGTCACAACACATCGCGGGCGGTGGGGCTGGGGGGGCTGGCGGGTGTCTCATGTCCGCCAGCCCGGGCCAGGGTCCACGGCGGCATTTAGCCACCGATCTTCTGGGAGGTTTTCATGATCTGGTCGGCGCGCATGGCGATGTTTTTGGCGGTGGCGCGGAAGCGGTCGCGCTGTTTGGCGTCGGCATCGGCGAGGGCGCGGGCCTTGTTTTCGGTGAGGACTTTGAGGACTTCGACGGAGGCCTTCATGCGCTCGTCGTTGAGGTTTTGGGCGGCCTGGTGCATGTCGGCGACGTGCTGGTCGAGGGCTTCGGCGCGGGCCTTGGCGGCGGCCATGTCGGGGTTTTTGGCTTTGAGGATACCGTCGATGGCGAGGGCCTCGGAGCGGACGGCGGCGGCCTTTTCGGCGATGGTTTTGATGGGGGAAGCGCCGGAGGCGGCGGTAGCCGGGTCGGCGGCG
>CAYMTH010000571.1:0-3999 GCA_964393235.1 uncultured Solibacteraceae bacterium
TCGCCGGCGTATTCGAAGGGGGCGCTGATCGGCAGCGAGAAGGTGATTTTCACGGGCTCTCAGATGGCGTTTCAGGCCGAGGACAAGGACGTGCACCTGGCGTTTCAACGCATGGCGAAGTCGCTCGAGGGCGTCGGCTCGTCGATGAAGCATGTGGCGTTTTCGAGCCTGTACTCGCTGACCAATAGCGTGACAGCGAAGATTCGCGCGGTACGGTTCGATTACTACGACAAGGCGAAACCGCCGGCGAGCACGCTGCTGCTGTTCGAGGGGCTGCCGTCGATGGATGCGTCGTTCGCGATCGAACTCGTTGCGGTGCCCCGGTAATGGAGGAAAAGCGGGACCTGGCGCGCGAATTGGCGCGAGAGCATTACGCCGCCGGCGATCCGCTGGGATGGTTCGACGCGCTCTACCGGGCCGCGGAGCGCGACTTCGATACGGTTCCGTGGGCGGACCGCGAGGTAAATCCACATCTGGCGGCGTGGTGCGAGCGGGAGGGGCTGCCGCGCGCCGGGGACCGGGTGCTGGTGGTCGGATGCGGGCTCGGCGACGACGCCGAGTACCTGGCCGCGCGGGGCGCGCGAGTCACCGCCTTCGATCTCTCCGAGACGGCTATCGCGTGGTGCCGGGAGCGATTCCCGAATTCGCCGGTCGACTACCGAGTGGCCAATCTGCTTGAGTTCGAGGGGGATTTCGACCTGATCGTCGAGATCTATACGCTGCAGGCGATGCCGGCGGATTTGCGGGCGCGGGCGGTCGAGGTGCTGACGCGAATCGCTCGAGCGGCGTTGATCATCTGCCGCGGCCGCGACGAACAGGATCCGCCCGGACAGCTGCCCTGGCCGCTCACGCGCGCCGAACTGGAGCCGTTCGCCGGCGCCGGATTCGAGGCGGTCTCATTTGAGGATTTCGACGACCCCTACGACCCCGGCAAACGGCGATTCCGGGCCTATTGGCGCCGCCCCAACTGATCGAGCAGCGTCTTCACAGCCGCCTCGAGTTGCGAATCCCGCCCGCGATAGCTCTCGCCCATTGGGCGATCGACGGCGACATCGACCGGCCTCGGGTTGAGTTCCATATTCTCGCCTTTGGCCGTCGTGATGCGGATCTGGGGTACGCGGATGGTGGATCCATCGACGAGTTGATCGTTCGAGGTGTAGATGATCCATCCGGCGGTCGGTTCGCCGACGACACGGCCAAGTCCAAGCGCGCGGAAGCCCTCGCTGAAGTCCTCGGCGTCGCTCAGCGAATGCTGGTTGGTGAGCAGCACTACCGGTTTTTCGATCGCGCTGTCCGAGCGCGGAACGCGCGGAAGTGACGGCCAGCCCGCGTGGCTGCATGCCGAGATAGAACCGGCGCGTGAGCACGTCGAGCGCGTATGCGTTCACGAAGCCGCCATTGTTGTTTCGAACGTCAATCACGACGCCTTCCCTGCCCTGCGTCTCGGCGTCGAGATCGAGAACGAACTGCTCGAGCGACGTGTCGCTCATGTCGATCAGGTGCGCGTAACCGAGCCGGCCATTGCTGTACTGCTTCACGAACGCGGCCCGTTCGTTGACCCACTCCGAATACCGGAGCGCCTTTTCCGCCGCGGTGGACACAGGACGAACGCGAACCTGCCGGCCGCCATCGAGCCGTAACTGCACCTCCTTGCCGATCTGCCGTTCGAGCAACTGATCCAGGTTCGTGTCTGCTGTCAGTTCGACGCCGTTAACGGCCTCGATCGCGTCCCCGGCCTTCACGCCGCCAGCCAGCGCCACAGGGCCGCGCGGCAACACGGCGGCGACACGCACGCGCCCATCGCGAATCTCCCAATCGATACCGAGCCGGCCAACTGCCGCGGCGGGCGGCCCACCGGGCGCGCCGACGCCGAGGTGGGAGGCGTTCAACTCCCCCATCATCAGGTTCAACACCCGGCGCATCTCGTCTGGGGTCCGGGCGCCGGCCACAGCTTCCCCGTACGTGCGGCGGATGGCTCCGTTCCAGTCCGCCCCATGATAGTTCGGATCGTAGAAATCGTCGCGCATGCGCTTCCAAGCCTCGCGAAAGACGGCGTGTTTTGTTTCCTCGAATCGCTCGATTAATTCGGCGGTAACAGGAACCTGCCGGGACGCCCGTGTCGCGAGATCGACCGTCTGGATGCGTCCTGATTCCAGATAGGTGACCGATTTCCCGTCCGCGGACCAGTGAGCGCCGGACTTACTCCCCGCCGTAGATGTCAGTTGCCGCGGAACCGGGCGCTCGGCCGCGGTACGGTCGAGGGAATAGGTGTAGAGGTTTTCCTGCCCGCCGACGATCGCAGTGAATAACAACGTCTTGCCGTCGGGACTTACCGCGATGCGGCCGGCGTCGATGCCGATCGAAAGAAGGCGAAGACGGTTGCGCAACCCGTCGCGGACTAACTCTGTCTTCGAAGCGCCTTTCGCCGGGCCGCTGTTGGGCTTTTGAAACAGTTCGCGGAACCGGTCTTCCGTGAATTGTGGCGCGGCTGGTTTCAGCTCGACCAGAGCGACGCGAGCGGACTCGGTACGCTGCCCGGTGACGAACAACAGGCCGGAACCATCGGGCAGCCAGCTCACGCTGCGGGCCGCCGAATTCGGCAGCCAGGTGACCTGTTCGGCCGCACTGCCATCCGTCTTCAGCAGCCAGGCGTTACGGAAGTTTTTCGTGCCCGGCAACAGCGCGGCGACCCACTCCCCGTCCGGCGACCACGCGAGGCTTCCGCCGCTGCCGTGACTGCCGCGCCAAATCGTCTTCTCCGGCCCGCCCTCGACAGGCAGTACGCGAATCTCCGCACGATTCGCGAGATACGCAAGCCGCTTCCCGTCCGGTGACCATATGGGCAACGCCGCCGCGCCGGTTGGCGGGGTCAGGTCCCGCGTTTCGCGCTTCTGGAAGTCGTGCACGCGCAGTTGTGTCGCACCATCGACGTGGGCGACCCACACCAGCCGTGTCGAATCCGGCGACCACCGCGGATCACCATCCGCGTCGGGCGACCGCGACACGCGCTGCGCCGTGCCGCCGTCTTTGGGAGCCGCCCAAATCTCGCCGCGCGCGACGAAAGCCAGCTTCCTGCCGTCCGGCGACACCGTCAAATCGCGAAATCCGCTCGTGAGAGTCAGCCGCTCCGCGGGGTCCGGTCCGGCCGGCGCGCCGCGGAGAGTGATCGAAACAGGCTCCGCGCGGCCCGACGCCGTATCCAGGCGCCAAATCGCGAAATCCCGCTCGAAGACCAGTAACTTGCCGTCGTAACTCAGGTTCGGGTACAGGACGCGCCCATCGGTGAAGGTTGTTATCTGCCGCTCGCCTTTGCCGAACGTGAAGCGATAGATGTTTTGCCGACCGCCGCCGCGATCGCTGACGTAGTAGAACGACTCGCCATCAGGCATCCATTGGGGCCACAATTGTTTGGCGCCGCGCGGCAGGATCTGCCGGTCCTTCTCGGCGGCGGTCTCGTCCAGAATCCAGATCTCGCTCTCGTCGAGGTGACTGCGGCCTTTGCGCCACCATTGCAGGGGGCCGACCCCGCGCGCGACAAACAGCAGGCGTTTGCCGTCCGGCGTGGGCGCCGCGTGATACTCGCTGGCGTAGCGGTCGGCGCTCACTTTGTCCGGCGTGCCGCCGCCGGCTGGCACGCGCCAGATATCGAGCGTGGAGCCGATATCGCCGCTCGCCGAGGAAAAGTACAGATACTTGCCGTCGCGGGACCAGTTGTCGAGAATCTCCGGCGAATCCGAGTAAGTGAGCCGCGTGATCGCGCCCGTCGCGAAATCGAATGTGTAGAGATTCGGTGCGCCGCCGCGTGTGGAGAGAAACGCCAACCGTCTACCGTCCGGGCTGTACAGCGGGCGGGTGTCGTTGGCGGCGTGGGAAACCAGCAACCGGGCCTCCCCGCCCTGCGCGGGAACGGTCCATATGTCTCCGGCGGAGACGAATGCGATCTCTTTGCGGTCAGGAGAAACGGCCGGCTCGGCCAAAGGGGTGACGGCCGCCGGAGCA
>CAYMTH010000572.1:0-3991 GCA_964393235.1 uncultured Solibacteraceae bacterium
AAAGGCTTCAGCCTGTCCCCGCGCGACAACCCCACCCCCTCCCACCGCACACCCGAAACCCCACCACTTCGATAGAATGACCCCCATGAAATGGCTCCTCGCCGCCACGGCCGGACTCTGCCTGTCTGCCGCCGATAACCCGGCCGAGTTCTTCGAAACCAAGGTCCGCCCCGTACTGGCCAAGAACTGCTTCTCCTGTCACACCCAGACCAAACTCGGCGGCCTCGCCATGACCTCCCGCGAGGACCTCCTCAAAGGCGGCAACACCGGCCCCGCCATCGTCTCCGGCGACCCCGACAAGAGCCTCCTCCTCCTCGCCGTCACCCACCGCCACGACCGTTTCAAAATGCCCCCCGCCGGCAACAAGCTCCCCGACGCCGACATCGCCGCCATCAAAACCTGGATCGCCGACGGCGCCGTCTGGCCCGCCACCCCCACTCCACAAACCGCCAAGTCCTACACCGTCACCCCCGAACAGCGCCAGTGGTGGGCCTTCCAGCCCGTCAAAAACCCCACCCCGCCCGCCGTCAAAAACAAGGCCTGGACCAAAGCCCCCATCGACCACTTCATCCTCGCCGCCCTCGAAGCCAAAAACATCAAACCCTCCCCCGCCGCCGACCGCCGCACCCTCATCCGCCGCGCCACCCTCGACCTCACCGGCCTCCCCCCCACCCCCGAAGAAATCGACGCCTTCCTCGCCGACAAATCCCCCAACGCCTTCGCCAAAGTCGTCGACCGCCTCCTCGCCTCCCCCCACTACGGCGAACGCTGGGGCCGCCTCTGGCTCGACATCGCCCGCTACTCCGACGACAAGCTCAACTCCACCATGGACGAGCCCCGCGCCAACGCCTTCCGCTACCGCGACTGGGTCGTCGAAGCCTTCAACAAGGACCTCCCCTACGACACCTTCATCAAAGCCCAGCTCGCCGGCGACCTCCTCAACGACCCCGCCCTCATCGCCGGCACCGGCATGTACGGCCTCTCCCCCGAGTTCCAGGACGACCGTGTCGACGTCACCGCCCGCGGCTTCCTCGCCCTCACCGTCGCCTGCGCCCAGTGCCACGATCACAAGTTCGATCCCATCCCCACCAAGGACTATTACTCCTGGCTCGGCGTCTTCAACTCCTCCAAACAGCACGAATTCCCCCTCGCCCCCAAGTCCGACGTCGAGGCCTGGACCGCGAAAAAGAAGTCGCTCGACAAGGCGAAAGAAACGCTCAACGCCTTCTACGCCAAACAGGCCGAACAGCTCTCCGAGATCTTCGCCGCCAAGGCCGACAAGTACCTCCTCGCCGCCCAGGACAAAGGGCCCTATGACGGCCTCGACGCCGAGACCATCCAGAAGTTCCGCAAGTACCTCGCCAAGAAGGACCGCCTCGCCAAAATCAACGAGGACCCCGTCGCCTTCCGCAACGAAGTGGTCGCCGTCCAGGAAGAGAAGAAGGATATCGACGACAAGAACAACATCCGCCTCGGCGGCTCCAAGGAACGCCGCGATCTCTCCCAGGCCGACCTCCTCTCCCTCGCCCCCGACAAGTTCTACCTCTGGCGCGACTTCTACCGCGCCGGCGGCGTCTTCCACTACGGTCCCGGCAAGATCGAGCGCTTCCTCGAAGGCCAGTGGCGCGACCATCTCGAACTCCTCAAACAAACCGTCGCCGCCGCCGAAAAGGCCCTCCCCGAACAGTACCCCTTCCTCCACGCCCTCGCCGAATCCGACAAGCCGAAGAACGAGCACATCCACATCCGCGGCAACCGCGCCAACCTCGGCGACGAAGCCCCGCGCGGCTGGCTGACCGTTCTCTCAAAGGAAACCCCGCCCAAATTCGAAAAAGGCTCCGGCCGCCTCGAACTCGCCGAGCGCATCGCCAGCAAGGACAACCCGCTCACCGCCCGCGTCATGGTCAACCGCATCTGGCAGGGCCACTTCGGCGAAGGCATCGTCCGGTCCACCTCCAACTTCGGCCGCCTCGGCGAGCAGCCGTCCCATCCCGAACTGCTCGATTACCTCGCCACCAAGTTCATGGAAAACAACTGGTCCATCAAATCCATGCACCGCGAGATCATGCTCTCCGCCGTCTACCAGCAGGCCGCCGGCGCCGCCGAGACGGATAACCGCCTCCTCGAACAGTGGCCCGCGCGCCGCCTCGACGCCGAGTCCCTCCGCGACTCCATCCTCGCCGCCTCCGGCCGCCTCGACCGCACCGTCGGCGGCAAGGCCTTCCCCCTCGACGATCCCAAACACACCCGCCGCACCCTCTACGGCTACGTCTCCCGCCGCCGCACGGATACGATGTTGAACCTCTTCGACTTCCCCAATCCCAACGCGACCAGCGAGAAACGCGCCTCCACCGACGTCCCCCTCCAGCGCCTCTTCCTCCTCAACTCCGCGCTCATGGCCGACTCCGCCGACGCCATCGCCAAGCTCACCGAAGCGCCCACCCCCGAAGAACGCATCCGCAAAGGCTACCGCCAGCTCTTCGGCCGCGCGCCGTCGAAAGCCGAGCTCGACCTCGGCCTGCAGTACGTGCAAAACAAGCCGGGCGCCTGGCCCGAATACTTCCAGGTGCTCCTCGCGACCGACGAATTCCTGATGGTGAAATAAACGACATGATGACCCGACGTGACATGCTGCAGACCGTTGGAATGGGCTTCGGCGGCTGCGGGCTCGCCGCCGCCGCGGCCGGCCCCCACTTCCCGGCCAAAGCCAAACACATCATCTTCATCTTCCTCAACGGCGGCCCCTCCCAGGTCGACACCTGGGACCCCAAGCCGATGCTGCAGAAGTACCACGGCAAGCCCATGCCCGCGGGGCCGAACCTGAAGACCGAACGCAAAACCGGCAACCTCCTCGGGGCTCCCTTCCAGTTCAACCGTTGCGGCAAATCCGGCATCGAAGTCAGCGAAATCTTCCCCCGCATCGGCCAGAACATCGACGAGTTCACCGTCATCCGGTCGATGTACACCGACCGGCCCAACCACGAGCCCTCGCTGCTCATCATGAACTGCGGCGTGCCCCTCCCGGGCAAGCCCTCCATGGGCAGCTGGCTCTCCTACGGGCTCGGCTCGCTCAACAAAAACCTGCCCAGCTTCGTCGTCCTCTGCCCCGGCGTGCCGGTCATCGGCAGCCAGCTCTGGACCTCGGCCTTTCTGCCGGCGGTGCACCAGGGCGTGCACCTCGAGACGAAGGAGAAGGACGTCCGCAAGCTGGTGCCCTATATCACCCCGCGCCGCGCCGCCGAGGAGCAGCGCCGCCAGATGGACCTCCTCGCCTCCCTCAATAAACTCCAGTCCGACGCCAAGTTCGAAAGCGGCGTCGAGTCGATGGAGGTCGCCTTCCGCATGCAGAAGGAAGCGCCCGAAGTCTTCGACATCACCAAGGAGCCGGAGAAGGTGCGCGAGCGCTACGGCGATACGGCCGTCGGCCGCGGCTGCCTCATGGCCCGCCGCATGGTCGAAAAGGGCGTCCGCATGGTGCAGATCTATCACGGCAACGGCCAGCCCTGGGACAATCACGACGACATCCAGATCCACCGTACCCTCGCCCGCGAGGCGGACCCGGCGATCGCGAGCCTCATCGAGGACCTGCGCGACCGCGACATGCTGAAGGAGACCATCGTGCTGGTCGGCGGCGAGTTCGGCCGCACGCCGAGTGTCGAGGTGTCCGGCCTCGTCAGCCACCAGAACGGCCGCGACCACAACAATCACGGCTACTCGATGCTGGTCGCCGGCGGCGGGTTCAAGGGCGGCATCACCTACGGCGCGACGGACGATTTCGGCTTCAAAGCGGTGGACAAGCGGGTCTACGCCCACGACCTGCAGGCGACGATGTTGAAACAGCTCGGCATCGACCACACCCGCCTGACCTACCGCTACGGCGGCCGCGACTTCCGCCTCACCGACGTCGGCGGCCACCTCATCCCCGACCTCATCGCCTAAGACTTTTCCTGGGTGCCTGTCACCCAGGAAAAATCCGATAGTTTCGCGACGC
>CAYMTH010000573.1:0-3991 GCA_964393235.1 uncultured Solibacteraceae bacterium
GAGATCGTCGAAGCCACCATCCTCCTCGTCCAGAACCCCAACGCCTCCCTCAAAGAGGTGATGGACATCGTCCCCGGCCCCGATTTCCCCACCGGCGGCTTCATCCTCGGCCGCTCCGGCATCTACGACTACTACACCAAGGGCCGCGGCTCCATCAAACTGCAGGCCAAAACCTCGATCGAAAAGATCGGCCGCGACCGCGAAGCCATCATCGTCCACGAGTTGCCCTACCAGGTCAACAAGGCTCGCATGATCGAGAACATCGCCGCCCTCGTCAACGAAAAGAAGATCGAAGGCATCTCGGAAATCCGCGACGAGTCCGACCGCCAGGGCATGCGCATCGTCTTCGAACTGAAGCGCGGCGAACAGGCCGACATCGTCCTGAACAACCTCTACAAGCAGACGCAGATGCGCACCAGCTTCGGCGTCATCATGCTGTCCATCGCCAACGGCCAACCCCGCGAACTGGGCATCATCGACTGCATCAAGCGCTTCATCGACCACCGCGTCGAAGTCGTCCGCCGGCGCACCGACTACCTGCTCCGCAAAGCCCGCGACCGCGAGCACATCCTGCTCGGCTTCAAAAAAGCGCTCGACAATCTCGATGAGGTCATCGCCCTGATCCGCTCCTCCCGCACCCCGCGCGAGGCTAAGGACAAGTTGATTGCCGCCTTCGAGTTCACCGAACGCCAGTCCCAGGCCATCATCGAACTCCAGCTCCAGCGCCTCACCAACATGGAGCAGCAGAAGATCCTCGACGAACTCGCCGAGATCCAGCGCCTCATCGCCGAATACCTGGAAATCCTGGGTTCGGAGAAGGTGCTCCGCGGCGTCATCGTCAAGGAGCTCAAAGAGGTCATCAAGGACTTCGGCGACGAACGCCGCACCGTCATCATTGAGGATACGGGCGACATCGA
Organism: uncultured Solibacteraceae bacterium; assembly: GCA_964393235.1. GTDB lineage: Bacteria > Acidobacteriota > Terriglobia > Bryobacterales > Bryobacteraceae. The sequence goes on from CAYMTH010000573.1 coordinate 918, forward strand.
CCTCGAAGACCTCATCCAGGAAGAGGACGTGGCCATCACGGTCACCCGCTCCGGCTACCTCAAGCGGACCGCCGTCGATACCTACCGCCGCCAGACCCGCGGCGGCAAGGGCCGCATCGGCATGACCACCCGCTCCGAGGACGTCGTCGAGCACCTCATCGTCGCGAGCACCCACGCCTTCCTCTTGATCTTCACCACCAAGGGACGCGTCTACTCGCTCAAAAACTACATGATCCCGGACGCTGGAACTGTCTCAAAAGGCAAGCACATCGCCGGCTTGATCAACCTCCAGCAGGACGAAGGCGTCCAGGGCTTCCTGACCGTTCGTTCCCTCAAGGAAGAGGATACCGACGGCAAGTTCATCGTCATGATCACCCGTCACGGGGTCATCAAGCGGTGCCGCCTGGCCGAGTTCGATTCCATCCGGTCTTCGGGCATCATCGCGCTCGACCTCGACGAAGGCGACGAGCTCATCGCGGCTCTGCTGTCGGACGGCGAAGGCCTCGTCTTCCTCGCCACCCGCGAAGGCATGGCCATCAAGTTCCTCGAGAACGAGGTTCGTCCCATGGGTCGTCCGGCGCGCGGTGTGAAGTCGATGGAGCTGAGCAAGGACGACGTCATCATCGGAGCCGAGATCGCGAAGGAAGAAGATCTGATCCTCTCGATCAGCGAGCACGGCTACGGCAAGCGGACTCCGGTCAACATGTACCGTCTCACGCACCGTGGTGGCAAGGGCGTCATCAACATGAACACCTCGAAGAAGGTGGGCGATGTGGTGAGCGTCATGCGGGTGAAAGAGGATACCGACCTGATGATCATCACGGCGGAGGGCAAGATCATCCGGATCGACGCCGGCGCCATCCGTCAGGTCGGCCGCAACAGCCAGGGCGTCCGTCTGGTGAAGATGGACGAAGGCGACCGTGTCGCCGCCGCCTGCGTCGTCCCCGAATCCGACGAACCCGTCGGCGAAGACGAACCCGTCCAATAACCCCTCAGACAAATCCTGGGTGCCTTTCACCCAGGATTTGTCTGACCCAAAAGAAGCTTCTTTATTTGGGAGTACCGCAGCAGGAAAGTGCTCTCCGGGAGCCGTTTCCGGCGGAGCCACGCCGTGACCTCTTCATTGCACTTGCTGGTATTGCACGAGGCGCAGGCCGGAACAACGTTGTCGAGCGTGTAGCGGCCGCCGCGTGACAGCGCCAGGACGCAGTCGCGATGCAGGGGCTTGCCGGCGGCGCCGCAGTAAGCGCACCCGCCCCAGGCCTCCTGGATCGCGGCCCATTGGGCGGCGGTGAGGTCGTTATCGGCCAGATCCATCCGGCGCTTGCGCCGTTTCGCGGCGCGGGCTTTGCGGGAGTGGATCCGGGCCATGAACCCATAGTAATCCGGATAAATCCCAGGAGCCTGGCTCCTCGGATTTATCCGACCACCGGATGCACACACCCACGTAAGCTACCGACCCCAGGTAACTTCGCCGTGGCATTTGCGCGCAGTTCCTCCCGCCGTCGCCTCCCCCCAAAGCTCCCCGTCCGGCACCCAACGTCCCTCACCCCCTACCGCCCCGGCGGCGGCCCCCCCGGTCCTCCCGGCCTCCCCTGGTCCCACCCCTGCGCCACATAAATCGTCCGCGACTCATCCTTCCCCTCGCCCGCCCGCTCCAGCACCACAAACCGCCCCCCGGGCAACTCGTCGTACTTCCAGTTGATCCGGTTCGTCCCATACGCCCCCGTATCGAACAAAACCACCGGCGTCCCCAGCGTCAACCCCGCCCCGCTCTCCCCAACCGTCACCGCCATCAGCTTCGACCCCTCCAGATAAAACAGCTCCCGCCCATCCCGCGACCACCTCGGCTGCACACCCCCGTTCGTCGACACCCGCCACTTCCCGCTCCCCTCCAAATGCCGCACGTAAATGTCATAACTCCCCGATTCATTCGACACATACGCGACAAACTTCGAGTCCCGCGAGAACTTCGCGAACGACTCATCGAACGGCCCCGTCAACCACGCCCGCGCCTCCCACCTCTCCCCCCGCCGCTCCCCGACCAGCGTCTCATTCGTCCCATCCGCCCCAAAAATCTTCCACAGCAGCAGCCGGTTCCCATCCCGCGAAACGTCGCTCACGTTCACCTGCTCCGGCAACCCCGCCAGCGGCGCCGGCTGCCCCGTCCCATCGGCGTCCACCATCTCCGCCCGCCGCCGCTCGGACGCGTAGATCAACTTCCGCCCGTCCGGCGTCCACTGCGGCCACATCTCCAACCCCTCCCCCGACGTCAGCCGCCGCTTCACCGGCCGGCTTACCTCGTGAATCCAGATGTCCGGCGACCCCTGCTCCGACGACGAAACCGCCACCACCGTCCCGTCCGGCGCCGCCGCCACGTCCATCACCCCCGTCTGCGGCGTCCCCGCCGTCCCGAGCAACTCCCCCTTCCGCCCCCGGATCGCCAGCCGGATCTCCTCGCTCCCCGTCCCCGAATACACCAGCAGCCCGGTATCGGAGACGCTCGGCATGTGCCCGCCCGGCGCTACGTCCACCGCCGGCCCGGTCAAAGCCAGACTCGACGCCGCGAACGGCGCCATCTGCAGCCGCCCGCCATTCCGGAAAATCAACTGCCCCGCCGCCGTCAGCACCGGATCCTGCCCCGGCCCGATCTCCCGCGTCTCCCCCGTCCCCAGGTTCACCGCTCTTATCCCCCGGAATCCCGTCCCGATCATCCACGTCGCCCCGCCGCTCTCCACCGCCACCGCCTGAAACCGGTTCGACATGTAAGGACCCTTGTGCAACACCCGCGCCGTGCCCCCCTCCGCCGGTACCTCCAGATACCCCGTCTTCACCCCGTCGACGTAGAGAACCCGCCCGTCGCCCCGGAACGCCGCCCCGTGGTACTCGAACAGCCGGCACAGCGCCCGCGGCGCGTCCCACGGCGGCCCCACCCGCCACAGCTGCGCCTGCGCCCAATACACCACCGAACGGCTGTCCGGCGCCCACACTGGCCCCTCCGCCCCGTCCGTTCCGCCCACCTCCCTCGCCGTCCCTATCCCCATGTCCCGCAGCCACAACTTCCCGCCCGCCAC
>CAYMTH010000574.1:0-3989 GCA_964393235.1 uncultured Solibacteraceae bacterium
GCCTTCGGAGCCGATTTCGAGTCGGAGGCCAAGGCCATCCTCGCCAGACGCTGCCTCGGCTGCCACAATGCCAAGGCCCGCGTTGCCGGGCTGAGCTTTGCGGATCGTGACTCGGCCTCGCGTGCAATTACGGCCACAGACCCGACGCGGGCGCGTTTGTTTGTGCGCGTCGCCGCCGGGCAGATGCCGCCCGGCAATCCACTCCCACCCGAAGAGGTTGCGGTTTTGCGGCAGTGGCTACAAGCCGGGGCTCCGTGGACTGGGGGCATCCGCCCGCTGCGGGAACGCGTCGGACCCGATTGGTGGTCGCTCCAGCCGCTCCGGGACAAAAACGAACCGCCCAGCCTCCCGGCCGGCGCGGGCGTTTGGCAGAACAGCCCGATCGACCGGTTCCTCTACGCCCGTCTCCAGGCCGAGGGACTGCGGCCGTCGGCGCCTGCCGACCGAACCACCTTCATTCGTCGCGCGACGTTTGACCTGATCGGGTTGCCCCCCACGCCAGCCGAAATCGATTCGTTCGTAACGGACACCAGTCCGCGAGCCTACGAGAACCTCATCGACCGGCTCCTAGCTTCTCCCCACTCCGGAGAACGTTGGGGCCGCCATTGGCTCGACGTGGTCCGCTTTGGCGAGAGCTTCGGCTATGAGCGCAACCTGCCGCGGGACAACGCCTGGCCGTATCGCGACTGGGTAATCCGATCGTTCAATGCCGACAAGCCCTTCAATCGGATGATCCTCGAGCAACTCGCCGGCGACCAGATTGCGGGGGGCGACCCAAATGTCGAAGCAGCCACAGGCTTCCTGGTGGCCGGAATTCATGACGACGTGACCAGTGCTGTGCCCGCCGACGTCCTGGCCCGGCGCTTTGCCGACCTCGACGACATGGTCACCGCCACTGGCGCCGCGTTTCTTGGTCTGTCGGTGAACTGCGCCCGTTGCCACGACCACAAATTTGACCCAATCGACCAAAAAGACTACTATCGCCTGCAGGCCGCGTTCGCGGGTGTTGAACATCGCGAGCGGCCGTGGGCGGCGCGCGATGCCGTCCGCTCCCATAAAGAAAAGACCGCGCCGTTGGAGGCCCGCCTCAGTGCCGTCAACGATAGCATCGCGAAGCTGCGATCTCAGTACAGGGAATCGGCCCGCATCGCACGGCCCGCCTTCGAACAAAAACTCCTGCCCGCTCCCGCGTCGCAAGGCACCGAAGAGAATTTCGCGCCAAGGCACGCTCGCTTTGTGCGGATGACAATCACGCGGTGCGTCTCCGGTGTGAAGGCGCCGGCCGGACACCGGATTCTCGCGGCGGCCGGATCTCCCATCCTGGACGAAATCGAGATTTGGACCGCCGACGCCAACGTCGCCCGCTCGGCAAAAGTGACCACGAGTACAGCCAGGGCGGGATCAACCATCAGTTCCTTGCACGACGGCCGGTTCGATGCCGTGTGGACGTCGGGAGTGAGTCAGCGCGCGCAGATTACCTTCGAACTCGCCCGCTCCGAAAAAGTGCGGCGTATCGTCTGGTCCAATGACCACGTCGCGCAGATGCAGAGTCTGTTTCAGAACGGCGTACCCGCTGACTATCGATTCGAAGGCAGCCTCGACGGCAAGGCCTGGTTCATGCTGGCCGATTCCAATAGCCGCCTGGCCCTGCTCGAAGAGGATCGCGAAACGCGGGCGCTGCTCGCTGTCATGACTCCCGCCGAGCGCCGGGAATGGAGCGTGTTGCAGGACGAGCGGTTCTCCCTCGAGACGCGACTCAAGGCCATTCCTGCCTTGCCCGTCGCTTATCTGGGGACGTTCCGCGAACCGGAAGAACCCGCGTGGCTCGCCAAGGGCGGCAACCCCATGAGCCGCGGCGGTACCATCGCTCCCGCTAGCGTCGGGGTGTTCAGCCAGATGCTGCCGGGCTTCGAACTTAACCCAAACGCCCCGGAAGCCCAGCGTCGGCTTGCGCTGGCCCGATGGCTCTCCGATGACCGTAACGTGCTTGTCGCCCGCGTCATCGTCAATCGCCTCTGGCATTACCATTTCGGCGCCGGAATCGTCGGCACGCCGAACGATTTTGGCCAGAACGGCGAGAAGCCGACGCATCCCGAACTTCTCGATTGGCTCGCGTGGCGCCTCATCGCGAACGGCTGGCAACTGAAGCCTCTTCATCGCGAGATCATGTTATCGGCCGCCTACCGGCAGGCGAGTACCTTTAATGAAGCTGCTGCGCGAGTCGACCGTGACGCGCGCCTCCTATGGCGATTTCCGCCGAAGCGCCTGGAAGCCGAAGCTGTCCGGGACGCTGTCCTTGCCGTTTCCGGTTCGCTCGACCGCTCCATGGGGGGGGCCGGATTCGATCTGTTTCAGATCCGTGTACAGAACGTGGCCGTCTATGCTCCGCGCGAATCGTGGGGTGCGGAGACGCTGCGGCGATCGGTTTATGCCCGGTCTATCCGCGCCATGAAGGACGGCCTCATGGCGTCGCTCGATTGCCCGGATTCGACGATGTCGGAGCCGAAACGGGCCACCTCTACCACGCCGCTGCAGTTGCTGAGCCTGCTCAACAGTACGTTTATGCTCGATCAGGCGGCTCGCTTTGCCGAGCGAATTCGCCAGCAAGGCGGAGAGGAGCGGAACCAGGCTGTCAACGCGATTCGCCTCGCCTTCGGCCGGTCGACCACGGAGTCTGAAGTTGAGGAGTGCGCGTCCTTCATTCGCACGCATGGCCTTGCCGCTTTCACACGCGCCCTGTTTGCCAGCAACGAATTCGTTTTCATCATGTAGGTGCCTCATGCTTGATCGCCGCCGCTTCTTTCACGACATCGCCACCGGAATCGCTGGCGCCGCCACAGCCAGTTTGCTTGGCGCGAAACCACATCACCATCCCAAAGCCAGCCAGATTATCCAGATCCATCTCTGCGGCGCTGTCTCCCAGATGGATACGTTCGATTACAAGCCCGCTCTCGAAAAGTTCGACGGTCAGCCTATGCCGGGTGGAGAGGCTGAGTCTTTCCAGGGAAAGAACGGATCCATCATGCGCAGCCCCTGGGGATTCCGCCGCCGGGGCCAAACCGGTAAATGGGTGACGGAGATGCTGCCCTTTATTGGTGACTTGGTCGATGACATGGCTTTCATTCATTCCATGACGGCAAAGAGCATTTCACATTCGCCGGGTTGTCTGCAGATGAACACAGGCTTTATTGTCGATGGCTTTCCCAGTGTCGGCGCGTGGGTCTCTTATGCTCTCGGTTCTCTCACCGATGAGCTGCCCGCCTTTGTTGCCCTGCCCGATCCGAGAGGCGTTCCTGTCTCCGGTGCCGCCAACTGGGGGGCGGGATTTCTTCCGGCGCAGCATCAGGCCGTCGCCTTCAGCTCCACAGACCCAATTCGCAATCTCGATCGGCCGTCGACCGTTTCCCCGGAGACCGATTCGGCGACTCGCCGTCTGCTCCACTCCTTCAATGAACGCCACGCCGCTTCCCATAGCGGTAACTCCGACCTCACCGCGCGCATCAAATCCCTCGAGTTGGCCGCGAAGATGCAATTGTCGGTCCCCAACGCTGTCGATATCAATCAAGAGTCCAAAGCCACTCGGGAACTCTATGGCGCCGATGATCCGAATCCCTTTGTTGCCGGCTACGCGCGCAATTGCATCCTTGCCCGGCGTTTGGTGGAACGCGGGGTTCGCTTCGTCCAACTCAACTGTGGCGCTCAGGCGGCCGGAGCGGAGGGCCAGATGAACTGGGATGCCCACAAAACTCTGAAGGCCGACTACGAACGTCACTTCCCCATCTTCGACAGGCCCACCGCCGGCCTTCTGCGCGATCTGAAGAGCCGGGGACTGCTGAAAGATACACTAGTGGTATGGACCACCGAATTCGGCCGCTTGCCGACGCGACAGGAAGGAACCGTGGGCCGCGATCATAATCCGGACGGATTCACCGTGTGGATGATGGGCGCCGGCGTAAAACCCGGCGTCAGCTATGGGCAGACCGACGACT
>CAYMTH010000575.1:0-3983 GCA_964393235.1 uncultured Solibacteraceae bacterium
TGCCGGGTCGCGAAGGATGCCGAATAGCTCGGCCCGGGGGGAGTGGCCGAACGAGGAGACGGCAAAAAGAAAAAGGGCTAGTCTCGCAACCACGACAGTGTCATCGTAGCATGACGCTGTCGTGTGAAAAGGACTGTGTCCTGTATTGCTATTTTCCGAGCTGTCGCAGCACGGCGCCCGTCAGGTCAGCGGCGGCCTGGCCGGTGTAGGGCGAGACGCGGGGCTCATAGCCGCCCAGTTTCAACTCCTGGGGCGTGAGGAGGTAGCCGAGCCAGCCGTTGGTATAGCCGAAGTAGAAGGTGTTTTTGAACTTCGACTTGTCGCGCACTTCCATGGCGATTTCGCAGAAGAGCTCGAGCGGGGCTGACCAAATGGCGATTTCCTTGTTCAGGCGAAGGAATCGTACGGGCAGGCGGACGTTAGCTCCCGTCGAGTAGTCCTTGAGTTCATCGGGAAAGGTGAGGCCGGTGCGGCGCGGCGTTTCGATGTCGAGGGCCGAGGCGGCGAGTTTTATGTCTGTAGTGGTCCCCTTGAGCTGGCGGTTGGCGTCGAGGATGCGGTTGCCGAGCAGGACGCGGAACTGCGTGAGCCGGCCGGCGCGGGGCGTGTCCTGCGTGGTGTAGATGGGCGCCTGGTCGCCGGCGGCGCCGTTGATAAAGAGCAGCGGCGCGCCCACTTTCTGTTCCACGTATTCGCTGACGATGCCGGGGGCGTCGCCGGAGATGAGGAGGTTGCGGGAGCCGAGCACGGTGCCGTGGATGGGATAGTTGGCGATGAGAGCGATCGGCGAGCCGTCGGTCTTGTCGAGGCGGATGAGGCCCAGGCGACGGTCGGACGGGCCGTCGGGATTGTAGCCGAGGTAGGTCTCGCCTTCGACGTCGCGGGCGCGGCGGTTGATGTTGGCGTAGGAGACGCCCCAGGCGACGCCGAGCTTGGCGGGCTGGAGTTTGCGGCGAGCTTCGTCGATGGCGTCGAGGAGCGCCTTCTCGGCGAACTCGGTGTAGGCGGGATCGATTTTGTGGGTGTAGCGGTCGCCGAGGAAGGCGACGGCAAGTCCGGGCGGGCCCACTTCGGGAGCGGAGTGGGTGTGCGTCATCGACCACCAGAAATTCACCTTTTTGATTCCGGTGCGCTGTTCGACGGCGGCGGCCACCTTCTCGTACTCGACCGGCGAGACGAGGCAGATGTCGGAACTGGCGAGGACGAACTGCGTGACGCCGTCATCGAGGACGACGACACGGTGGAAGAGCCGGTCGTTGACGCCGGTCGACTGGCGGGCGCCGTAGCCGAGGAGCCATTCGGACTTGGTTGGGGTGATGTCGACCTTGGCGACGGCCGCACGGAATCCGGCGGCCGGGAGGACGGCCGCGAAGAGAAGGTAGAGAAGAGCGCGCATGGCTACCTGGCTTTCAATTCGTTCTGGATGATGGGCGTGAGGAATTTGACGTCGATCGCGCCCTGGTACTTCTTACCGTTGATGAAGATGGTCGGTGTGGCCGAGACGCCGATTCGCATGCCGTCGGCCAAGTCGCGGTTGACGGCGGTCTGCGTTTCCGGGGCGTCGAGCACCTTATTGAACTTGCCCATGTCGAGGCCGAGCTCGGAGGCCCAGTTGATGACGCTGGTGCGATTGATGACACGGGCGTTGGCGTAGAGTTTATCGTGGAGCGGCCAGAACTTGTTCTGCGCCTGGGCGGCGATGGCGGCGCGGGCCGCGAAGGCGGCCTGGGAGTGCTGCTCAAGCGGGAAGTGCTTGTACACGAGGCGGACATCGTTGGGGAACGCCTTCAGAAGCGCTTCGATCTGCGGAATGGCGCGCACGCAGAAGGGACACTGGAAATCGGAGAACTCGACGATGGTCACTCGGGCGTTGGCGGGGCCTTTCGACGGGGCGCCCATGGTGTTGATGGCCACGGGGTCGAGGAGCACGCGGTCGCGCTGTGTGGCGGCCTTGACGAGCGGGGAGGCGGCGAGCGCCTGCCGGACCTGGGCGACCGTTTTGCCGGAGGCGGCGGCGTCGACGACGAGCTGGGCGAGGTTGAGACTCTGCGAGCAGGCCGGATCCTCGACGCGGCACTGGGCGAGCTTCATGGGGCAGCCGCAGGGGCAATCGGAATCGCGCAAAACGGCGAGCGCGACCTTTTGTTGGGCGGGCGTGAGCCGCTTCATGTCGACGCCGTTCAACGCGGTCGCGGACTGCCAGCCGGAAGCGGGCGGTTGGGCGGAGATTGTGGCGACGGTGAGAAGGGCGAGGGCAATGGAGCGAAGCATGAACACTATTATGGCGCGGCTCGATCGCGCCTCTCCGCGGAGTTTCCGGGAGCCTTGAGGGGATCCACCCTTGCCTGTCCTGCCGGCTACGCGCCTTCGAGATATAGTCTTTGCATGCGAATTGGCTTGTTCTTGATGCTGGGCGCGGCGCTGCTGGGCCAGCCTGCGCCGATCACAGTGAAGGCGCCGGACCGAACGATCCCGCCGCATGTAGCCGGGAAGTTGAGCCCAGCCGACCGCGTACTGTTCGGGCGCCTGATGCGCGTGGGGCTGGAGGCGGCCTGGTCCGCCGTGACCGCGGAAGGCTATCCGCTGAACTTCATCAACGAGCTGACCGCGATCAATCCGGACCGGCGCATGGTGGGGCGCGCACGAACGGCGCGCTATTTGCCGAATCGCAAGGACCTGCGCGAGAAGATCTACGGCGCGGGACCGCAGCTCAATTACCGGACGGCGGAGGAGGCGCAGCCCGGCGACGTGCTCGTCTTCGATGCGGGCGGCGAGACGCGTTCGACGGTATCGGGCGCGATGGTGACGACGCGGTTTTTGATGCGCGGCGGCGCGGGGATCGTGGTCGACGGCTGCATGCGCGACGTGCCCGACCTGGCGGCGATGCCGGCGAGTTTCTATTTGAAGTGCGGGCACGCTTCGAGCGTCAGTCCGCTCATGATGTCGGTCGATTATCAGGTGCCGGTGCGAATCGCCGGGGTGACGGTGATGCCCGGCGACATCCTCGTCGGCGAGCGGCACGGCGTGCTGGTGATCCCGGCGGCGATTGTCGATAAGGTGCTCGACAAGGCGCTGGAGCACGACGATCAGGAGCAGTTCCAAAGGCAGCTGCTGTTGCAGGGCGAGCCGATCTACGGCGTCTACCCGACGCTGAACGAAGCGAACAAGAAGAAGTTCGAAGAGTGGAAGCGGCGGAAATGAAACGGCGCACGGTGCTGTTGGCGGGCGGGGCGCTGGCGTTGCGCGCGGCGCGGCCGGAGCGGTTCGACGTGGTGGTGTATGGCGCCACGCCGGGCGGCATCGCGGCGGCGGTGGCGGCGGCGCGTTTGGGCCGGACCGTGGCGCTCTGCGCGCTCGAGGATCACATCGGCGGCATCGTCTCCAACGGTCTGACAAACGCCGATATCGGGAAACGGCAGGCGGTGGGCGGGCTCTTCTACGAGTTCACGCGCCGCGTCGTGAAGTATTACGAGCAGATGGACCGCGACAACCCGGCCAAGCCCAACGTCAAGCTGTGCCGCGACGGCTACTGGTACGAGGCGAATGCCGCCGAGAAAATCTTTCACGAGATGCTGGGGGAGCAAGGCGGCCGGGTGCGGCTGCTGCTTGGCAAGGAGTTGCGGCGGGCGCGCGTGCGGCGGGGGCGGTTGGAGGAGATCGAAGCCGGCGACGCGGTGCTGCGCGCGGCGGTCTTTGTCGATGCGACGTACGAAGGCGACCTTGCCGCGATGGCGGGCGCTCCGTTCCGGACCGGGCGCGAATCCCGGGCTGAGTATGACGAGCCGCACGCGGGCCGGATCTACATGAAGTTCCGGACCACGGAACTGCTGCCGGGATCGACGGGCGAGGCCGACAACGCCACGCAGGGTTACTGTTTCCGGTTCCACGTGACGAACGATCCGAAGTTCCGCGGGGCGGTCCAGAAGCCGGCCGGTGACAGTCGAGACGATTATTGGGCGACGCTCGCCGATATCCGCGCGGGC
>CAYMTH010000576.1:0-3235 GCA_964393235.1 uncultured Solibacteraceae bacterium
CTGCCGGCAGATCGCCATCCAAGTCCCGTCCGGCAACCGGTTCGCCGCCGCTTCGGTCAACTTCTCCGCCCCCCGCGAAAAGTAATGGCCCAGAACTTCAAACGTATCCATCGCCCCGTTCAACTTACCCAGCCCCGTCTGCCCGGCCGGAAAGTTATTCAGCACCACGTACGTCTCCCCGTCGAAGAACTTGAACGAGTCGATCTGGTACAGCCCGTAATCCTTCGCTTCCCGCGCAAACCCCTGCCCCGCCGCGTCCTCGTGGAAATACCGCGGCTGCATCTCGAACACCCCGGCCGCCGTCCGGATCTTCATCCGCCCCACCGTATCGGCGAATGCCTGCTTCTCCAGGTCAAAGTCCAGATAGTAAGTCTGCGCCTGCCGCTGCCGCGGCGCCTCGCTCGCGAAGAAAGTCCGCAGCGTCCGCGCGTCTTTCCGGATGATCCGCGGCACAAAACACGCCCCCTCCTGCAGCGTTTCGTTCGCAAACCGCTGCCCGCTCCGCGCCATCGGGATGCGCCGCAAAACCTGCATCGTCGCCACGTCCACCACGGACATCGTGCAGTACACAAACGCCCACTCCGCGTTCTCCCCCGGCTGAACATCGTTGGCCATCTGCACGATATACGCCTTCCCGTCGACAATAACGAACTCGGCGTCATGCGCCCCCTTCACCTCCGGTCCCGAGACGTTCACCAGTCGCGACATCACCCGGTCCCCCGCCGCCTTCGCGTCCCACCGGGGCAGGGAATCGAGCACCTCCCGCAGCCGCACCTTCCCGCTCACATCCCGCCCCGCCCGGACGTCTTTCTCCGTAAACCGCGCCAGCAGAATCTCCCCCGCGCCGCCCCGGTCCCGGTCATACACAACCGAAACAACTCCGCCCTTCTCCTCCACCGCGTCCGGATACGAAACCCCCGTCCGCTCATCGAGCAGCAGCCCCTCCCCCCAAGTCTTCCCCTCATCCCTCGAAACCTGCGCGGTCAAATGGCTCCGGCCCTTGAATTTATAGTGGTTCACCAGCAGCAGCGCCCCCGACCGCAGCCGGCCGATATAGAACCGCGACCCCGGGTTCGCGATCGCGCTCTTCCGCCCTTCCGACCACGTCCGCCCCCGGTCGCTCGAGTAACTCTCCCACAAATAACCCGCCCCCGTCCGGACTAACATCCACAGCCGTTTATCCTTCAACTCGACGATCATGTTCTCGAGCGCCCACGCCGGCGCCGCGACGGCCCCGTGCAGCTTCCAAGTCCGCCCCCGGTCGGTCGAAATCGCCACCCCCTGCATCTGCGTCTCCCGCGCGAACCAGTCGAAGGTCTTCTCCTTCGCGTGGGTTACCGGCAGCACCCATTCGCCGCTCGAAAGCACCACCGGCTTATTCATCCGGAACGCCACCGCCGCCTCATCGAACCCGATGCGAAACTCGTCTCCAAACACCGGCGTCGCCGCGTCGGGCTTGTCGCAAACGCGAGCGAAAACACCGTGTTCCCCGCGTTCCCGGTCCCCGCGGTTGAAGATGTACCAGAGCCGCCCGCCCGGGTCGCGCCACAGCGTTGGGTCGAACGCCCGCGCCGTCCCCTTCGGCCCGGCGATGGTCACCGGCGCCCCGCCGTCGACGGAGAGCAGCACGGCATTCTCGACCGATGGCTCCCGCACGCCGCCCGTATACCAGGCCACAAATCGCCGTCCCTTGGGAGTAATCTCGATCCCCGGGATCCCCTGCCAGTACCGCGCCACATCCGCGCCAAACGCCGCGCCCGCGGCCGCCAGAATCAATACCAATCGCATCGCCCCACAAGCCTATCACCCGCGCTCATTCTCCGGGACTCTTGCCTGCTGTAACGCGTTGGGTTACAATCGCGGCGTGGCCATTGGCGGCTTTCGCCACAAGGGTCTCGAGCGTTTCTTCCTGTCCGGCGACCGCGGCGGGATTCAGCCGAAACACGCGGATAAGCTCCGCCTCATCCTCGGCCGATTGAGCGTCTCGACGTCGCCTTCCGATATGCGCCTTCCCGGGCTCGACCTCCACCGGTTATCCGGCAACCGTCAGGACACGTGGGCGGTAAAACGTCAGTGGCAATTGCAGAATCACATTTCGTTACGCGGAACAGGACATCGTCGAGGTGAATTATGAGGACTACCACTACGAAGCCGCTCAAAATGCACAACCCGCCTCATCCCGGCGAAGTCCTGAAGACCCTCTGCCGCGACCCGCTCAACCTCTCGATCTCACACGCCGCCCGTGCCCTCGGCGTCAGCCGCAAGACGCTCTCCGCCATTTGCAACGGCCGCGCGGGCATCAGTCCCGAAATGGCCGTCCGGCTCTCCATTGCGTTCAATACGTCGGCGGAGAGCTGGCTTACCCAGCAACTCCAGTACGATCTTTGGCACGCCGAACAGAATCGCGGTAGGCTTCACGTCTCCAAGTTGACCGCCGCCTGACCCTACTTCCACTCCGGTTCCAGCATCAAAAACGCGTGCGCGTACCGTCGCCCGAACTCCCGCAACCCCGCCGAATCGAAGTGCAGCACGTCCCCCTTGTGCCCCAACCCCTGCGACGACACAAACGCCACCCGCTTCCCGTTCACCGCCAGCATCGCCAGCTGTTCGTTGATCAGCCGCGCCATCTGGTAATCCTTCTCCCGCGTATACAAAAACTGCCCCAACTCCCCCACCACGATCGGCACATCCCCTAACTCCGCCCGCAGCGACTCCATCACCGCCAGCCACCGCGCCTGGTAACTCCGGATCAGCTCCAACTTACTCGAATCCGCCTCCCCCTGGTGCCACAAAATCCCCCGCAGCTTCCCGCTCTTCATCGCCGCCTTCGCCCGCCGCACCGCGTCCGTGTACAGCTTCCCGCCCGGCTTCCATTCGTCGAGCGCGCTCCCCCCCATCGCCGCCGGAATCAGCCCGATCTTCTTCCCCGGCGCCATTTTCGCCAGCACAATGCCAAAGGTCCGCCCCAACCCCGTCCCCAGCCGGTCCGGCCGGTCGAAATGAATCGGTTCCACCGCGGGCGCCCACGTCTCTTCCTTCGTCAACGTGAACACCCGCGGATGCGGAACCTTGTCCTCGGCCTCCACCGCTCCTCTGCCGGCCATATTCGACTGCCCGATCAGCAGAAACAAATCCATATCCTGGCCGAACGCCGCCAGCGACATCACCAACAGAAAGGAGCGAATCATCGGATAACTTATGCCTTCTTCTTATGCGTAAGTGCGGTCTTGTACAT
>CAYMTH010000576.1:3245-3971 GCA_964393235.1 uncultured Solibacteraceae bacterium
TCAACGCCGACTTATACATCGCCTGCATCGACCCGATCAGGTACGCCAGCCCCGGGCTCGGCCGGTACGCGTTGTCCGCCCGCGCCGCCTCCCGCCCCGTCGTCTCCTGCCCCGGCCCCAGCACCGGCACGTGGTCCGGAATCACGATCCCGTCGAAATCCACGTCCACCAGCGCCTGCATGGCCTTGCTCATATCGTAATAGCCGTCGTCGATGAGCGACTCGGTGAAGTGCGGCAGCGGCGCCGTCACGTTCCGGAAGTGCACCTTGAACAGCTTCTTCTTCGCCGCGAAGTACTTGATCACGTCCACCGGATCGGCGCCCGTCGCCTTCCCGCCCTCCAGCCAGGAGCCCACGCACAGGCAGACGCCGATGTTCGGACTGTCCGCGATCTCGATGGCTTTCTTGTACCCTTCGAAGTTACTGAAGATACACCGCGGCACCCCGGCCAGCATCCGCTGCGGCGGGTCGTCCGGGTGAATCCCGATCCGCACCCCCGCGTCCTCCGCCACCGGCTTCACTTTCTTGATGAAGTACGCGTAGTTGTCCCAGATCTCCTGCTCGCTGTACACGCGCCCGTGCGACAGCGGCTCCTTGTACGTGATCCCCGCCCACGTCCCCTTCCAGTCCGGGCTGTTCGCGTTGCCGTCCCGCGCCATGTACCCGCGCGACGACTTCACCCGCCCGCTCGACCAGATCCCGTTCCCCATATGCGCATAGGTCGTGT
>CAYMTH010000577.1:0-247 GCA_964393235.1 uncultured Solibacteraceae bacterium
GCTGGTTTACCTGCCGACGCTCCGGCACAAGTACTTCGACACGCTGGCGCACACGGCGATCTCGACCCTGCACGCGGTGACGCGGGGGTACGACGTCATTCTCTGCTGCAACGCGGCGAACGCGATCTTCTGCTGGCTGCCGCGGGTGTTCGGGACGCCGGTGGCGCTGAACGTGGACGGGCTGGAGCGGAACCGGAAGAAGTGGAACCGGCTGGCGAAGGCGTGGTACCTGATCTCGGAGCGGCTG
>CAYMTH010000577.1:288-3960 GCA_964393235.1 uncultured Solibacteraceae bacterium
TTCATTTCCTACGGGGCGGAGCAGGGGAAGCTGGCGACGGCGGCGGTGCTGGAGAAGCTGGGGCTCGAGAAGGGGCGGTACTTTCTGTACGTGTCGCGGTGGGAGCCGGAGAACAACGCCCTGCTGGTGCGAGAGTCGTTCGAGAAGGTGAAAACGGAGCTGCGGCTGGCGCTTATCGGCGATGCGCCGTATGCGCCGGAGTATATTGCGCGGGTGCGGGACACGGCGGACGGGCGGATCGTGATGCCGGGGTATGTGTTCGGGCAGGGGTACAAGGAGTTGGGGTCGCACTGCTTTGCCTATATCCACGCGACCGAGGTGGGCGGGACGCATCCGGCGCTGATCGAGGCGATGGGGCGGGGGGCGCTGGTCCTGTATCTGGACACGACGGAGAACCGGGAGGTGGCGGGCGGGTGCGGGCTGGCGTTCACGCACGAGACGCTGCCGGAGGTGATGCGGCAGGCGCTGGCGCTGCCGGCGGAGGACCGGGCGCGGTTGCAGGCGGCGGCGAGCGCGCGGGTGCAGGAGCGGTATAGCTGGGACGCGATTACGACGCAGTATGAGGCGTTGTTTGCGCGGCTGCGGGGGAAGTGACCGGGATTCAGTTTGACGCCTATCCGGCGCGATGTTGCGCGATGAAGGGCTCGATTCCGCCGTCGTAGTAGTTGAGATCGGGAAACAGCTGGCGGTAGCCGGGCTCGGCATTGCGGGATCGCTGGACGACGGTGACGTGCGGGCCTTTTTTGCTCCGATGGGCCTGGCGCGCGCGGATCAGCAGTGACCGGATGGCAATGTCCTCGGGGGGAAGCGAGTAACCGATGAAGTACCAGCGATCCGCGGTGCGCAAGGCCTCAATGGCGGCACGCCAAATGGAAGCGAGGATGGTGGTCTCGAAGTTGCGGACAAAAGAGGGTGTGACGAGCAGAGCTTCCAGCCTGCTATGGCCGCAGTGACATTGCGCGTCTTCGTGATCCGGGCCAAGGAGGAAGGCAATGTGAGCGATGGCGGTTTCGGTATTGACGTAGAGCTGCTGGCACTGGCGGCAGACAAGCCAATTGGCGGAACCGTGGAGTTTCAGGAGCCGGTAGCGGGGATTCTGGGGGCGTTGGTAGACGTAGCCTTCGACAGGCTCCCGCCAGGCGGTGCCAAAATCGACGTGCTCGCCGACCGCATCGTCTGTATCGAAGTGATCGAGCAGGGCAAGGTCGGCCGACATGTCGTAGTTGGTGGAGAGGACGCTGACGACATCGGAGGACTGCCGCAGGGATTTGAACCAGTCGCCAAGTTCCTTGATCCTCTTGCGCTCCTCCCTCTTGTAGGCTTCGTACGGATCAATGAACCGGAGGATCGCCTGTTCGAGTTGGTTGCGGACGAGCCGGAGATCGGCGGAGGACTGGCCGGGGAGGAGCGGAAGGTCGTTTTGGATCGAGTAGTCGACCAGGGAGAGAAGGCCGGTGATGCCGAGATCCCCGGTGGCGGAGGCACGCAGACCCGGCAGGCCGGCACGCAGCACCTTTCCCAGTTCCGGAAACTCACCGGCCTCCACGGATTCGAGGACCGCGGGGAGGATCTGGGAAGTCAGCGGGTGACCGGTCATGCACGAAGCACCTGCGCCTAGAAAGACCGCCGTATGGGGCATACGCGACTCAGTTTACCGGAAGGAGAGTCTGCTCAGCCGGCTTTTGCCAGTTCCCGGTAGGTGTAGAGCTGCACCTGGTGCTGGGCCAGCAGGTCCTGCGCTTCATTGCTGGTCCAGAACTGGTAGTCCGCCCAACGGTATTCCCAGGATCCGGAAATGGAACGGATTTCGGCATCATCCTTCGCCAGATGGATGATCAGCTTGGTCACACCCGGCTTCAGTGTCTCAATGAACTTCCGGTAGCTCACCCGCCGGTCCGCATAGTTTCGCCCCGGCACGCCGGTCACGAGGCGATCGAGCAACCGGTGGCCCTGGGCGCGCTTGGCTTCCAGCATCGCCGGGGTGATGGGGTAGGCCTTCAGCTCCTGCTCGGGAATGCCGGCCGGGTCCGGCAACATGCACGGCACCTTGTTTTCCAGGGCCAGCTTTCCGTAGACGTCAAAATAGTCCGGCCGGGCGTAGAGCGTGCCCATGTGCGTGTCGAGGTGGGTGAACTGGAGGCCGTACAATTTGGCCCGTTCAATCTGGGCGCGGAGTTCCGCTTCAACCTCGGCGGCACTGGCATTCTGCGCCGTCGAGCGCACCTCCCGCCAGAGATACTGTTCGCTGTCGAGCAGACCCTTGGCCATCGTCAGCGGCCGCCACCGGTAGTGTTTCCATTCCGAGGTGAGCGTCAGATGGACGCCCAGGTCATACTTCGGGTTAGCCTTGGCCCAGGCACACAATTCCGTCACCCACGGGCAGGGCATCATCACGCTGGCCGAACTCACCAGCCCGCGCTCCATCGCCTCGATGGTGGCCACATTCGCCGAATGGCACATGCCGGCGTCGTCGGCATGAACGATCAGCCGCTTTACACCCTGGGCCGCCAGCGCCGCGCCAGCCATACTTCCGAGAAAACTACGACGGTTCATTTTTCCAAGGTATCGCGACTTGGGCATGCTGGCGGCTTCGCTACTGGAAGATGGCGTTGAGGGCGCCGGCGAGGCGGACGCCGCCTTGCAGGAGACGCTGCTTCACGATGGGCATCGACTTATAGACGTATTCGTAGCTCAAGGGGAGCTCGGGCTTGAAGTCGTAGCAGCGGTCGCGGAGCTTATACGACTCCTCCATCCACACCGTGTAGGAGGTGGACTGCCACTCCTTGATCTCGGCAGGGGTAGGGTGGTCCAGGAAACGGGCCCATTCGGTGAAGCTGAGCCGTTCCTGCTCGATGAGGAGGTCATCCCAAACGGCGTGGAGGTTCGTCGATTCGGGGTTGCGGAACCAGTGGACCGTCACGCGGTTGCCGCCGAGGTCGTCGCGCTTGCCGGCGTGGAGCGGCTGGTGGAGATCGCCGATCATGTGCACCATGAACTTCAGGGCCTGGATGCGCTCTTCTTTCGGCGCGGCGGGGTTGCGGAGGGTCGCTTCGAAACGCTTCAGCGCGACGATGACGTCGCCGGCGGGGTTTTTCTCCATGGCGTCGTAGGTCTGGCCGTCGGGGATGTTGACGTAGTGCCAGGGGTCGTACTTCTTGAAGGCCGGGTCGGAGCGGACCTCGTCGGCCCAGTTGGAGACCTCGGCGAGGGAATCGGACCCGAGGAGCTCGTGTACGGCGTGGGCTGCCTTGGGGGAGAGATGGTTCTGGGCGATCTGACCGACGACGCGATGGCCGGTTTTGCCCCAGCCGAAACCGAGCATGGGGAGGAGCAGGAGAGTGAGAATAGCTTTCGACATAGGCCCTGAAATCCACGATAGCGCGATAATCAGGGGATATGTATCGTTCGTGGCTCGAGGTATCGCTGCAACAGATCGCGGCCAATTTCCGGGCGATCCGGAAACTGGCCGGGGCCGGGGTGACGGTGATGCCGGTGGTGAAGGCCGACGCGTACCGGCATGGGGCGGTGGAGGTGTCGCGGGTATTGGAAGAGGCCGGGGCGCGGTGGCTGGCGGTGTCGAACGTGCACGAGGGGATCGCACTGCGGGAGAGCGGGATCACGAGCCGGATCCTGGTGATGGCCGACTTCCTGCCGACGAGCCGGCCGCTGTTT
>CAYMTH010000578.1:0-3956 GCA_964393235.1 uncultured Solibacteraceae bacterium
GCTCCGGAAATAGCGCCTCGACGTCCCGCACCAGCTTCCGGTGCGCCGGAAACACCCGCGCCACGATCTCGGCTATCGCCATCCGCCGCGCCACGTCCGCCCGCAACGCGACCGGCACCGGCTTCCCCGTCTCCGCCAGCCCCACCGCGCAAAGGGGCCCGTCCGCGCCAGCGGACGGGCCCACACGAAAAACTACGCCTCGGTCACGACAACCGTCTGCATCACGTCGCCCTGCTGAATCGCATCGACCACGTCCAGCCCGGCCGTCACCTTCCCGAACACCGTGTGCTTCCCGTCCAGCCAGGGGCACGGCACGTGCGTGATAAAGAACTGGCTCCCGTTCGTCCCCGGGCCCGCGTTCGCCATCGAAATCACGCCCCGCTCGTGCCGGTTCGGATTCCCCGCGAACTCGTCGCCGAACCGGTACCCCGGCCCGCCGCGCCCCGTCCCCGTCGGATCGCCCGTCTGCACCATGAAGTCGGCAATCACGCGGTGGAAAATAATCCCGTCGTAAAAACCGTCCTTGGCCAGGAACACGAAGTTGTTCACCGTCTTCGGCGCCGACGCCGCGTCCAGCGCCAGCTCGATCACTCCGCGATTGGTCGTGATCGTCACGCTGTATTTCTTGGCCGGGTCGATGACCATGGCCGGGTAAGAATCGTATTGCTTCATAGAAGTTCCTCTCGTTTCGCGCGTTCCAGCGCCTTCACTACGTCGGAGACATTTTGCGCCCGGTGCCGGTCGACAATCAGCAGCGCATCGTCCGTCTCCACCACCACCAGATCCTTCACACCCACCAGCGCCACCAGCCGCTTCGGCACGTCCACGTAGCAGCCTTCGCTCAACTCCGTGATCACGTCCGCCGACTCCAGCACGTTCGCATGCGCGCCCCGCGCCAGCAGCTCGTACACCGCGTTCCAACTGCCGACATCGTTCCAACCGAATTCGTCGCACGCGATCCCGTACACCCGCGCCGACTTCTCGATAATCCCGAAGTCCACCGAAATGTTCTCGCACTCCGGGAACAGCTCCCCGAGCTTCTTCTTGAACGTTCGGCTCGCAAACGCCGGCAGCTTCCCGAGCGTCTCCGCCGTCTTCGGCATGTGCGCCCGCAGCTCTTCCAAAAACACGCTCGCGCGCCAGAAGAACATGCCCGCGTCCCAGCAGTACGTGCCGGCCGCGACGACCTCCTTCGCCACCTCGAGGTTCGGCTTCTCGGTGAACCGCTCGACCTTCAACGGCGTCGTGCCGCCCGACGTGACGCCAAACGGGAACTCGATGTAGCCGTAGCCCGTCTCGGCCCAGCGCGGCTGAATGCCCAGCACGCAGATCTGCCCCTTGCGCGCGGCCTCGAACGCCGGCCGCACCAGCCGCAGATACCGCGCCGGCTTCTCGATCACGTGATCGGCCGGGAACACGCCCATCACCGCGTCCGGGTCCTGCTGCTCCAGCACCTGCGCCACCAGCCCGATCGCCGGCGCCGTGTTCCGCTGCGCCGGCTCGGCGATGATCTGCGCCGTCGGCACCTCCGGCAGCTGCCGCACGATCTCGTCGCGCAGATAGTCGTTTGTGATGATCCAGACCCGCTCCGGCGGCACCACCGGCCGCAGCCGGTCCACCGTCTGCTGAATCAGCGTCCGCTCGCCGCCGAACGCCAGCACCTGCTTGGCCGACCGCTTCCGCGACCGCGGCCAGAACCGCGTGCCCCGTCCGCCCGCCAGGATCAGCGCGTAGTAATGATCCGTCTTCGCCATGTCTCTAATACCCCAGCGGGTAGGACCGGATGAACTGCCCCGTCCGCTTCCACCGCGTCTTCGAAAAGAAGTTCGTCACCAGGTTGACCACCTGGCCCACCGAATAGCTCGCCAGATGCTCCGTCGAGGCCTCGAACGACCACCAGATGATCAGCGGCTTGCCGATAATGTTCTCCCGCGGCACCAGCCCCCAGTAGCGCGAATCGTCCGAGTTCTCCCGGTTGTCGCCCATGCAGAGGTAGTAGCCGTTCGGCACCGTCAGCACGCCGTCCTTGACGTTGTCCCGCAGCATCTCCGCCCCGCGCGGGTAGACGTAGGAGGGAGACACCGTCGGGAAGTTCGCGGCGTACGGGTCGAGGTTCGGCCCCACGAACTGTGCGTACGGCTCCTCGGTCGGCTTCCCGTTCAGGATCAACTTCCTGTCCACGAACTGGATCTTGTCGCCAGGGATGCCGATCACGCGCTTGACGTAAGGCATGTTGATGTTCAGCGGATACTTGAACACCACCACGTCCCCGCGCCGCACGTCCTGGTAGGGCAGCAGATACTTCGTGATCGTCCCCGGCGGCGAGTACGGAATCTTGTCGACGATCAGATGGTCGCCCGTCATGATGGTCGATTCCATCGAGGCCGTCGGCACGACGAACGGCTGCGCGACCGTCGACGTAAACCAGACGAGAAGAACTATGTTAAACGCCCAGTCGGCGATCCAATGCCGCTCGGGCTCCGGTTTGGCAGCTTTCTTTTGAAAAAACATTCAGTCTTTCGAAGGATAACCCTGTATCAGTTGAAATGTGCGGCGCCAGCGGGTCTTCGTGAAGAAGTTACGGAACAGGTCGGTGACATGTTCCACCGTCGGCGTCGAGGACTGCAGCCGGTGTGTCGGCGCGTCGTAGGACCAGTAAATAATCAGCGGCTTGCCGATAATGTTCTCCCGCGGCACGAAGCCCCAGTAGCGGGAATCGAGCGAGTGGTCGCGGTTGTCGCCCATCGCGAAGTAAGCGTTCTCCGGCACGACGATCTCCCCGTTCACCACATGCTTGGCCAGCATCTCCCGGCCGCCCGGATCGATGCTCGTGTTCGGCTCGGACGGGAACGTGTCCCGGTAGGAGTCGAAGAAGTCGCTCTTATGGAACTTGTACGGCTCTTCGATCTTCACGCCGTTCCGGTACACCTGCTTGTTCTCGATCCGGATGCGGTCGCCCGGCACGCCGATCACCCGCTTGACGAAGGTCAGCTTGATATCGGTCGGCCAGCGGAACACAATGATGTCCCCCCGTTTGGCGTCGCTGTAGGGCAGGATGTACTTGCTGATCGGGCCCGGCGGCGAATAGGCCAGCTTGTCCACCAGCAGATGGTCGCCGATCATGAGCGTATCTTCCATCGACCCGGTCGGGATAACGAACGCCTGCACCAGCGTCGTCGTGCCGAACAGCAGCAGCAGAATCGTCACCGTCCACTCGGCGATCGCGTTCCGGGGCGGTTCCACCGGCGAGGGCGTCTCCACCACGGCGGCGTCATCTTGTATCGATGGACTGGACACGGACCTCCTTTCGATTCTACCGTTACTCGAACAGCCAGTACCGCAGATAGCGGAACAGCTCTATCAGGGCGATGATCAGGTTCAGCGTGCCGATCCCCGAGACCGCGCCGCGGAACCAGGGGCTGATCCATACGGCCTGCCAGCCCTCGCGCCAGGTGGCGAACATGTTGTGATCCCAGCCGTCCATCCAGGGGTAGACGATCAGGAAGGCGCCCAGCTCGAAGCACAGGATGATCCAGGCGAGCCCGGCGAACATCGAGACGAGCGACTTCTTCCGCTTCGGCGGCGGCAGCGGATCGGGAAACGGCGGCGGGGCGGAACTCAAGCGCCGGCCTCCGCGAACAGCCCCGGCTGCATCCGCTCCCGGACGGGCGCGTAGGTCAGCCGGTGTTCGGGCGTCACGCCCAGCCGGTCGAGGCCGGCGATATGTTCGGGGGCGCCGTAGCCTTTGTTGCTGGCCAGCCCGTAGCCCGGGTAGACCAGGTCGAGCTCGCGCAGCAGCGCGTCCCGCGAGGTCTTGGCGAGGATCGAGGCGGCCGCGATCGACCGCGACAGCGCGTCGCCGTGCACGAGGTTGCGCTGCGCCAGGGGGAGGTCAACGGTGGTGGCGTCGACCAGCAGGAAGTAGGGCGCGTAGCCCAGGCGGTCGATGGTCGACA
>CAYMTH010000579.1:0-1609 GCA_964393235.1 uncultured Solibacteraceae bacterium
AACGACCTACGGCATCGGCCGCCTGCTGGTGGGTCATGCTGAACTCGTCGATCAGGCGCTGGATGCCGGCCGCTTCTTCCAGCGGATTGAGGTCCTCGCGCTGGATGTTCTCGATCAGCGACATGGCCAATGCGGCATCGTCGGGTATGTCGGGCGGCGGAACACGGCGCCGATCGTGCTCGAGGGGCTGCGCCGGCTGGAGTATCGCGGCTACGATTCGGCCGGCATCGCCGTGGTGGGCGAGGACGGGAAACTGACGGTCCGGCGCGCGTCGGGCAAGCTGCATAACCTGGAAGAGGCCGTGCAACTGGCGCCGATCGAGGGCCACTACGGCATCGGGCACACGCGCTGGGCGACGCACGGGCGGCCCACCGAAGAGAACGCCCATCCGCACACGGGCCCGTCGAAGAACGTCGTGCTGGTGCACAACGGGATCGTCGAGAACTACCTCGAACTGCGGCACGAACTGGAGCGGCGCGGGCACCGGTTCCTGACCGAGACGGATACGGAAGTGGTCGCGCACCTCGTCGAAGTGCATTTGGCCGAGGGGCTGAGCTTCGAAGACGCCGTGCGGGCGACGGTGAAGCAGTTGACCGGCGTGTTCGCGCTGGCGATCATGGCGTGTCACGAGCCGGGCAAGATTATCGCGGCCCGGAGCGGGCCGCCGGTGGTGATCGGGCTGGGCGACAACGAGTACTTCGTCGCCTCCGACGTGCCGGCGATTTTGAGCCACACGCGCGACATGTTTTTCCTCGACGACGGGGACATCGCCGTGGTGACCGGCGGCGGCGTGCGGCTGATGGACTTCGACGGCAAGCCGATCAAGCGGCAGGTGACGCACATTCTGTGGGACCCGATCCTGGCCGAAAAAGGCGGCTACAAGCACTTCATGCTCAAGGAGATCTACGAGCAGCCGCGGGCGGTGCGGGACACGCTGGTGGGGCGCGTGGGGCAGGAGTCGGGGCACATCTTTCTGGAAGAGATGGCGATCACGCCGGCCGAGTTCGCCGGGTTCCGGCAGATCCGGATCGTCGCGTGCGGCACGAGCTGGCATGCGGGGCTGACGGGCAAGTTCATGATCGAGCGGCTGGCGCGGGTGCCGGTCGAGGTCGACTACGGCAGTGAGTTCCGCTACCGCGATCCGATCGTCGATGAGAGGACGCTGACCGTGGTGATCTCGCAGTCAGGCGAGACGGCGGACACGATCGCGGCGCAGCGGGAGGCGAAGCAGAAGGGGTCGAAGACGCTGGCGATCTGTAACGTCGTCGGGTCGATGATTCCGCGCGAGGCGTCGGGGACGCTAATGACGCACGCGGGGCCGGCGATCGGCGTGGCGTCGCCGAAGGCGTTCACGTCGCAGGTGACGGCGCTGTTTCTGCTGGCGATGTACCTGGGCCAGCAGCGGGGCGTGTTGAGCGAGGAGGCGTCGCGGGCGCTGGTGGCCGAACTGGTGCGGCTGCCGGGCAAGCTGGAACACCTGCTGAGCCGGGAGAACCACTACGAGGAGATCGCGCGGGCGCTGTTCCGGTCGACCGATTTTCTCTATCTGGGGCGGGGGATTCACTTCCCGATCGCGCTCGAAGGGGCGCTGAAGTTGAAGGAGATCTCC
>CAYMTH010000579.1:1619-3952 GCA_964393235.1 uncultured Solibacteraceae bacterium
AGAAATCTCGTACATCCACGCCGAGGGGTATCCGGCGGGCGAGATGAAGCACGGGCCGAACGCGCTGATCGACGAGAAGCTGCCGGTGGTGGTGCTGGCGGCCTACGATCCGGGCGATCCGTCGAGCCGGATCCGGTACGAGAAGACGCTCTCGAACATTCAGGAAGTGAAGGCGCGGGAGGGGATCGTCATCGGCATCATCAACGAAGGCGACGAGGAAGCGCGGAAGATGTGCACGTACGCGATCGAGGTGCCGCCGACGCTGGAACTGCTGCTGCCGGTGCTGGAGATTGTGCCGCTGCAGCTGCTGGCGTACCATATCGCGGTGCGGCGCGGGTGCGACGTGGACCAGCCGCGCAATCTGGCGAAATCGGTGACGGTGGAATGAGACAGGCGGCAACCTCCTTTACGATCGGGACGCGGGGCAAGGGGCTCTACGAGTTCACCGAAGAGGTGGAGCAGTGGGTGGCGGAGCAGACGATGCAGACGGGGCTGTTGACGCTGTTCATCCGGCATACTTCGGCTTCGCTGACGATTCAGGAGAACGCTGACCCGGACGTGGTGGCCGATTTGAACGACTGGTTCGGGCGGCTGGTGCAGGAGCGGGACCCGCATTTCCGGCACACGCTGGAAGGGCCTGACGACATGCCGGCGCATATCCGGGCGGCGTTGACGGCGACGCAGTTGAGCGTGCCGGTGCTGCATGGGCGGCTGGCGCTGGGGACGTGGCAGGGGATTTATGTTTTCGAGCACCGGCGGGCGCCGCACCGCCGCGTGGTCGCCGCGCATCTGATGGGGGAGTGACGATGAAAATTCTCATTTTGCTGGCCATGACGGCGGGATTGTACGCGCACGACGCGAAGGGGAAAGCGTGGGCGCCGGCGTCGGCGAAGGCCTTGAAAAATCCGGTGCCGGCCGCCGAGGCGGCGCAGGGGAAGGCGCAGTTCCAGGCGCTGTGCGCGGGTTGCCACAGCGCGCAGGGCAAGGCGCCGGACCTGGGCGGGCACCACGTGCACGGGTTGAAGGATGGCGAGATCTACTGGATCATCACGAACGGGGCGGGGAAGAAGATGCCCGGTTTCGCGAAGCAGTTGAGCGAAGTGGAGCGCTGGCGCGTGGTGAATTACGTGCGGACGCTCCACAAATAGGCGTTACGGATTGAACGTGCGGCCCTCGCGGGCGAGGCGGACGAGGAGCGGGGCGGGCTCCCAGAGTTCGCCGTGGACGGCGTGGAGCGCCTCGATCTTTTCGAGGACGCGGGCGAGGCCGAGCGAGTCGGCGTAGAACATCGGGCCGCCGCGGTAGGCAGGGAAGCCGTAGCCGGTGAGGTAGATGACGTCGATATCGATGGCGCGGGCGGCGATGCCCTCCTCGAGGATGCGTGCGCCTTCGTTGACGAGGGCGAGGATGGTGCGGTCGAGGATTTCACCGCTCGACACTTCGCGGCGCTCGATGCCCTGGCTGGTGGAGACGGCGTTGATGATCGACGTGAGGTCGGGGTCGATGGAGGCCTTGCGGGACTCGTCGTAGCGGTAGTAGCCGACGCCTGCTTTCTGGCCGAAGCGGCCGCGTTCGCAGAGGGCGTCGGAGATGCGGGGCTGGCGGACGCCGGGTTTTTCGAGGTGCTGGAACTCCTTGCGGATGCGCCAGCCGACGTCGAGGCCGGCGAGGTCGCCCATGGCGAACGGGCCCATGGCCATGCCGAAGTCGTAGAGGACGTTGTCGACCTGTTCGGGCATGGCGCCTTCCTCGACGAGGAACTGGGCCTCGCGGAGGTAGCAGTGGATCATGCGGTTGCCGACGAAGCCGCGGCAGTTGCCGACGACGACGCCCACCTTCTTGATCGTCTTGGCGAGTTGCAGGCAGGTGGCGAGGACGTCGGGGGCGGTGGCGGCGCCGCGGACGATTTCGAGCAGGCGCATGACGTTGGCCGGGCTAAAGAAATGGGTCCCGGCGACGTCCTGCGGGCGGCGGGTGGCGGAGGCGATTTCGTCGATCGAGAGGGTGGAGGTGTTCGTCGCGAGGATGGCGCCGGGGCGGGCGACGCGGTCGAGAACGGCGAAGATCTCCTTCTTCAACTGCATGTTCTCGAAGACCGCTTCGATGACGAGGTCGGCTTCGTCGAAGCCTTCCCAGGTGAGCTGGGGCGTGATGAGGCCGAGGCGCTGGTCCATGACGGACTGCGGGAAGCGGCCCTTGGCGACGGAGAGGGCGTAGTTGCGGCGGATGGTGTCGAAGCCGCGGTCGAGCGCTTCCTGGCTGGTTTCGCGCAGGCGCACGGGGATGCCGGCGTTGGCGAGGGCCATGGCGATGCCGCCGCCCATGGTGCCGGC
>CAYMTH010000580.1:0-927 GCA_964393235.1 uncultured Solibacteraceae bacterium
CCCGCCAACCCCGACCTTCGCCTCTCCCTCGCCCGCGCCCTCGTCGCCAACAAGGACTACGAGGAGGCCCTCCCCCACTTCGCCAACCTCAAGGGCTTCGAACCCGTCTACCTCCACGGCCTCGCCCTCCGCGGCCTCGGCCGCTTCCCCGCCGCCGAGCCCCTCCTCCGCCAGGCCGTCGCCCTCGACCCCAAACACGCCGACGCTCAGTACCAGCTCGGCTTCGTCCTCGCCCGCAACAGCAAATGGGACGAGGCCCGCCACCACCTCGAACTCGCCCGCGCCCTCAACCCCGCCGGCGCCGATGTCCACTTCCAGCTCGCCCAGGTCCTCAAACAGCTCAACCGCCCCGCCGAAGCCGCCGCCGCCCTCGAAGCCGTCCGCCAGGCCAAACAGCGCAACGCCTCCAGCCAGATCGCCGATACCACCGCCGCCATGGCCAACCAGGCCCTCGAAGCCGGCAACCCGCAAAAGGCCGCCGAACTCTACCGCCAGGCCCTCGCCGCCAATCCCGACAGCGCCCCCACCCACTACAATCTCGCCCTCGCCCTCGCCCGCCTCGGGGACCGCGCCGGCGAACGCGCCGCCCTCGAAAAGGCCGTCGCCCTCCAACCCTCCTTCGCCCCCGCCCAGAACCAGCTCGGCCTCCTCCGCATGTCCGCCGGCGACGCCCCCAACGCCGAACAGTCCTTCCGCGCCGCCATCGCCGCCGACCCCAACTTCGCCGAAGCCCACAGCAACCTCGGCGTCCTCCTCGCCCGCCGCAACGACCAGGCCGCCGCCGAACAGTCCTTCCGCCGCGCCATCGCCGCCAACTCCGCCTACACCCAGGCCTACGTCAACCTCGGCCTCACCCTCGCCGCCCAGAACCGCTTCAACGACGCCGCCGCCCCCCTCCGCCGCGCCCTCGAACTCACCCCCGAAGAC
>CAYMTH010000580.1:937-3615 GCA_964393235.1 uncultured Solibacteraceae bacterium
TCGCCCTCTTCCGCCAAGTCGTCCGCCTCACCCCGCAAGCCCCCGACGCCCACGTCAACCTCGGCATCGCCCTCGCCGACGTCTACGACATCCCCGGCGCCCTCGCCGCCTTCACCGAGGCCACTCGCCTCGCCCCCACCCACGCCCAGGCCTGGTACAACAAGGGCCGCGCCGAATACGACCTCCGCGAATACCCGACCGCCATCGCCTCCCTCTCCCGCGCCGTCCAGCTCGACCCCAACGCCGCCGAAGCCCTCTACCTCCTCGCCGTCTCCGAAAAGCAGATGAACCGCCCCGACGACTCCCGCCGTCACCTCGAACAGCTCGCCCAGCTCCAGCCCCGCCACGCCGACGCCCTCTACCTCCTCGGTCAGAACCACAACGCCGCCGGCCGCTCCGCCGAAGCCATCGCCCTCTGGCGCAAAGCCGTCGAGGTCAACGGCGACCACAGCGAAGCGCTCTACAACCTCATCCGCGCCCTCGGCCCCGCCGACCCCGCCGCCGCCTCCTCCTACCGCGCCAAATTCACCGAACTCCAACGCCAGAAACGCATCACCGGCCAGGCCGAAACCCTCAACAACTTCGCCCTCTCCGCCGCCGCCTCCCGCGATTGGCCCCGCGCCATCGAACAGCTCACCGAAGCCATCGCCCTCTGCGGCGACTGCCGCGCCCGCGCCGACCTCCACAAAAACCTCGGCCTCATCTACGCCCGCTCCGGCGATACCGCCAAAGCCATCGCCGCCCTCCGCGCCGCCCGCGAGCAAAAACCCGCCGACCCCGAGATCGAACGCGCCCTCCAGCTCCTCCAGTAAATTCCCCGCCGCGCCCCGCCCCGGACTTGATACAACGGAGTGGATGCGCAACCCCGTCAATCGCCGTCAGTGGCTCGCCCTCGCCTCCGGCGCCGGCCTACTCGGCCAGGGCGTCGCCAGCCGCGGCGTCCGCGCCGTCCCCCGTGGCAAACCCTCCGGCATCCCCTTCCACGCCCGCTTCACCAACGTCGCCGCCCAGGCCGGCCTCTCCCACCCCGGCGTCTACGGCGCACCGGACGCCAAACAGTACATCGTCGAAACCATCGGCTGCGGCGTCGCCTTCATCGACTACGATAACGACGGCTGGCTCGACATCTTCGTCCTCAACGGCACCCGCTTCGCCGGCGCCCCCGCCTCCGTCTCCAACCGCCTCTACAAAAACAACCGCGACGGCACCTTCACCGACGTCACGCAGAAAGCCGGCCTCCTCCGCCAGGGCTGGGCCTCCGCCGTCTGCGCCGGCGACGTCACCGGCAACGGCTTCCCCGATCTCTTCATCACCTACTGGGGCCAGAACGTCCTCTACCGCAACAACGGCGACGGGACCTTCACCGACATCACCAAAGCCTCCGGACTCGAACTCCCCCGCCGCCACTGGGGCGCCGGCTGCACCTTCCTCGACTTCGACCGCGACGGCAAGCTCGACCTCTTCGTCACCGAGTACGTCGACTTCGACCCCGCCCGCGTCCCCAAACCCGGCGGCAACTCCTACTGCAACTGGAAAGGCATCCCCGTCAACTGCGGCCCCCTCGGCCTACCCCCCGGCCGCCACTGGCTCTACCGCGGCAACGGCGACGGCACCTTCACCGACGTCACCGAAAAAAGCGGCGTCGGCAAAGCCAAAGGCTCCTACGGCATGACCGCCGTCGCCGCCGATTTCGACAACGACGGCTGGCCCGACATCTACGTCGCCTGCGACTCCACGCCCAGCTTCCTGTTCCGCAACAACCACGACGGCACCTTCAGCGAAGTGGCCCTCGAAAACGGCGTCGCCCTCAACGAGGACGGCATGGAGCAGGCCGGCATGGGCATCGGCGTCGGCGACTACGATCTCGACGGCAGCCTCGACGTCTTCAAGACCCACTTCGCCGACGATACGAACGTCCTCTACCGCAACGACGGCAAGGGCAACTTCCAGGACATGACCATCCGCAGCGGCCTCGGCGTCGAGACCCGTTTCATCGGCTGGGGCGCGGGCATTCAGGATCTCGACAACGACGGCCATCCCGATCTCTTCTTCGTCACCGGCAACGTCTATCCGGAAGTGGAGCGCGCCCTGCCCCGGTACGCCTACAAGACGCCCCGCATCATCTTCCGCAACCTCGGCAACGGGACGTTTGAGGAACTGCTCGACCAGGGCGGCCCCGCGCTCGAGGAGGTGCAGTCCAGCCGCGGCTGCGCCTTCGGCGATTTCGACAACGACGGCGACGTGGACATCGTCGTCTGGAACATGGACGCCCCGCCGTCGCTGTTGCGCAACGATGTGAACCCGGCGGCGAAACGCCATTGGATCAAGGTGAAGCTGGAAGGGGTGACGTCGAACCGTTCGGCGATCGGCGGTCGCGTGACGGTCACATACGGAGGCCGCAAGCAGGCCCAGGAAGTGATGAGCCAGGGCAGCTTCTATTCGGTGAACGACTGGCGGCTCCACTTCGGCCTCGGCGACGTGGCGCGGGTGGACATCGAAGTCCGCTGGCCGACGGGCAAATCCGAGACTTTCCGCGGCGTCCAGGCCGACCGCCTCATCGTCATCCGCGAAGGCCAGGGCATCGTCCGCACCACCTGGACCGCCTGACCCCGCGCCGGGAGCGCGTGGAGAAGCGGCGGCACGCTACTGAGGGAGGAAGCTCGCAATGCTCGCCGAGT
>CAYMTH010000580.1:3717-3951 GCA_964393235.1 uncultured Solibacteraceae bacterium
TATCGGGGCTGACAACGGTCCCCAGTGCCGCCATCGCGTGCAGCGCCCGCATCGCGGTATCCACATCGCCGCCCCGTTTCGCCACAAGCGCGGCTAGATGCTCTTCGGCCTCCGCGTACGCCGTTTCCGGAATAAAGAACGAAATCGCATCGGCATGGGTCTCAAGGATCCCTCGAACCCGCTGCCCTAAAATGGCGCGAATCAGGATGTTGGCATCCAGCACCAGCGCCCTAT
>CAYMTH010000581.1:0-3659 GCA_964393235.1 uncultured Solibacteraceae bacterium
CGGCGCCGCCCACTTCACCCTCGCCCGCCTCCACCAACAGGCCGGCCGCCTCGACGACGCCAAACGCCACCAGCAGCTCCACCTCAAGTTCCGCGCCAACAAACCCCTCGCCGCCGACCCCCTCCTCCAGCAGCTCGACGACCTCAACCACTCCGCCACCTCCGAAGCCGTCCGCGCCTACCGACTCTTCGAAGCCAACCGCTTCCCCGAAGCCCTCGCCCTCTTCCAAAACGCCCTCGCCGTCGACCCCGCCTCCGACCCCGCCCACGCCGGCATCATCCACATCTACTTCAAAACCGGCCGGTGGGACGACGCCGCCCGCCAGTTCCAACTCGCCCTCCAGCGAGCCCCCCAGGCCACCTATTCCCGCCTCTATTACGCCAAGGTCCTCGAAGGACTCTCCCGCAAAGCCGAAGCCGTCGCCGTCCTCAATGACGCCCTCCGCGCCAATCCCGCCTTCGGCGAAGCCCACATCCTCGCCGGCCTCCTCGAAGAGGACTCCAACCCCCAGTCCGCCCTCGAACACTTCCGCCTCGCCACCCAATCCACCGCCAACCCCCGCGAAGCCCACTACCTCCTCGGCCGCCGCCTCTTCCTCGCCGGCCAGACCGCCGCCGCCATCGCCGAACTCGAACGCACTCTCGAACCCGTCGATGCCAAAACCCCCACCTACTGCCGCCTCCTCGCCTCCGCCCTCCGCCGCACCGGCAAAACGCAAAAGGCGGCGGCCCTCGACCGGAGAGCCGCCGCCTTGGAAAAAGATCCGGGCTTAACCCCGGCGCCGTAAGACAGCCACCAGCGCCAACCCGCCGCTGAGCAGCGCCCACGTCCCCGGTTCCGGAATCCCGCTCACTTCGTCTGCCACATTCATCTGCACCGTCCAGTTCGTGAACCTGCCGCCGTCGGCGGCCGCGTTATCAGCTACCGTTAGCCGCCACGTGCCGCCCGCTGCCTGCCCGTTGAACGCCGACGCGATCAGAATCGCCACCTCGTCGTTGAGGCCCTGGTCCTCCGCCGCCCGGTAGGTCCCACTTGGTACCACGCCGTTATTCGCGGTCGCCCACGCCCCAACCGTCGTCGCTCCCGTGTCGGCAAACGTATACGTTCCGCCAAAATCGTCAGGGGACCCACCCATTGAGTTGGATGTGATCAGTACCTCCGGCCGCTGCATCAGGCTCACGCTCGTCCCCGTATCTACATGGGTCAGCGTCAGCGAAAGATCTCCAATCCACGTATGCGTGAACGAATTGATCGTCACCTGCAGCCCACCCGTGATCAGCCGCGAATCCGTAAACAGAATGTCCACGGACTGCGTGCTCGTCCCCGAGCCCGAAATCGTCATCCCCCCCACGCTCGTTTGCGTGATCGTCGCCCCAAACCCGACTGCCCCCAACAACAAACCCAATAGCGCGGTCTTCATGTAACTCAGAGTTCCTCCAGCGGACTCCTGTCATCCTACCAGAGGCTGTATTGCTCATGTAAAACGAATTCACCCCCCGATCGAATACATCGGCCGCGGCGGCGCCACAAACCCCTGCGAGTGAATCTCATGCCCGATCCACTTCCGCCGCACCGTCTCCCGGATCACCTCCGCCAACTCCCCGTCCGTCCCCCCGCCCCGCAGTAACCCCTTCACATCCAACTCCTCGATCGCAAACAGGCAATACCGCATCTTCCCGTCCGATGTCAGCCGTAACCTATTGCAATTCAAGCAGAAAGGCTTGCTCACCGAGCTGATGAACCCAACCCCCCCCCCCCCGTCCCCAAACCTGTACTCCGTCGCCGGCGCCCGCGGATCCCGGTCCGGAATCTCCACCAGTTCCCCGAACTCCGCCCGCAGCATCTCCATCATCTGGTCCTGCAGCAGCACCCGCGACTTGTCCCAGATCCCCTGCGCGTCCAGCGGCATAAACTCGATGTACCGGATCTCCACCCCCCGCTCCCGCCCGTACCGTGCCAGCGGCACCACGTCCGGCTCGCACAGATCCTTCACCGCCACCGCGTTGATCTTCACCTCGAACCCCAGCTCCAGCGCCCGGTCCAGCCCCGCCATCACCCGGTCGAAATCGTCCCGCCGCGTAATCTTCGCAAACCGCTCCCGGTCCAGCGTGTCCAGATGCACGTTCAGCCGCCGCAGCCCCGCCGCCCGCAAATCCCCCGCCAACCCCGCCAGCAACACCCCGTTCGTCGTCAGACCAACGTCTTCCACTCCCTCAATCCCGCACAACCGCTCCACCAGCACCGGCAGATCCTTCCGCACCAGCGGCTCCCCGCCCGTCACCCGAAGCTTCCGCACACCCAGCCCCACAGCCACCCGCGCCACCCGTTCAATCTCTTCAAACGAAAGGATTTCCTCCCGCTCCAGAAACGGAATCGGCCCCTCCGGCATGCAGTAAAAACACCGGATATTGCACCGGTCCGTCACACTGATCCGCAGATTGTCGTGCAGCCGCTCGTATCCGTCGACCAGTGCCATAAGTAACTACCGCACGGCCAGCATGCGCTCGATCGACAGCCGCGCCTTGTCCATCATCTCCACCGGCAGTTCCACCTTCGGCTCCAGCCGCAGCAGCGAGTCCCGCAGCTTCTCCAGCGAGTTCTTCTTCATATAAGGACACTCGCTGCAATTGCAGTTCTCATTCGTCACGAACACGAACGTCTTCTCCGGCGCCAGCTTCTTCAGCGAATGCTGCACCCCGCTCTCCGTCATGACAATAAAGGACTTATGCTCCGACTTCACGCAGAAATCGATCAGCGCTGACGTCGACCCGATATACCCCGCGTGCCGCAGCACCTCCGCCGGACACTCCGGATGCGCCACCACGTACGCCTCCGGATGCGCCGCCATCGCCTCCGTCAGCTTCCGCGCCGCGAACGTCGCATGCACAATGCACGCCCCCTGCCAGATCCGCATGTTCGCCCGGCCCGTCTGCTTCTTGACGTAGTTCCCCAGGTTAATGTCCGGCAAAAACAGAATCGGCTTCTCCGCCGGAATCGAGTTCACGATCTGTACCGCGTTCCGCGACGTGCAGATAATATCGCTCTCCGCCTTCACCTCCGCCGACGTGTTGATGTAGCTCACCACCACGTGGTCCGGATACTTCGCCTTGAACGCCCGCACCATCTCCACCGAACACGAATCCACCAGCGAACACCCCGCCTCCGCGTCCGGCACGATCACCGTCCGCGTCGGATTCAGAATCTTCGCCGTCTCCGCCATGAACCACACGCCGCAGAACGCGATCACCTCGCATTCCAGTTCCTTCGCCTTCCGCGCCAGCTCCAGGCTGTCCCCGATCGCGTCCGCGATCTCCTGAATCTCGGTCTCCTGATAGTGGTGCGCCAGAATCACCGCGTTCCGCTCCTTGCGCAACGCCTGAATCTCTTCGACTACATTGACGGCGGAAATGGTCGACATGGAATTTTACCCGGCAGCCCTTGGGCCGCCGATACTGCCATTGTATCGTGGAGTTGACCCGCCCGCCCCCCGAAAGGTTTCCGCCGCCCCATGCGTTTCCCCATCCTGCTCGCCTGCGCCGCCGCCCTCCTCCCTGCCCAGTCGTTCTCCCCCCTCAACTGCGTCGCCACCGCCGTCCCCGCCCTCGTCCGCCTCGAAGGCGTCGCCGAACGCGTCGGCGACATCATCCTCAACTGCACCG
>CAYMTH010000581.1:3712-3945 GCA_964393235.1 uncultured Solibacteraceae bacterium
TCTCCTTCGGCGGCAACATCACCAACAAACTCAACCCCGACACCAACCCCCTCGACGCCGTCCTCACCGTCGACCGCGGCGCGGGGCCGGTCTCCACCGGCGCCACCCCCCAGGTCCGCGCCAACAACCAGTTCGACTTCGCCGGCATGAACTTCAACCTCGGCCCCACCGGCGCCGCCACCTTCCGCATTACCAACGTCCGCGTCGTCCCCCCGCCCAACCCCGAACAGCCC
>CAYMTH010000582.1:0-1878 GCA_964393235.1 uncultured Solibacteraceae bacterium
AGTTTTTTTACGGCGTGCTGGGTGAGGGCGAGGATGGTTTGAATCCGGTCCTGTTTGCAGCGTTCGATGGCCTGGCGGAGGGAGCAGTGGGTGGAGACGTGGGTGACGATCAGGTCGTTGGAGGCGAGCATGATGGTCACGTCGTCGGAGCCGCAGAGCTCGCCGATCAGTTCGGTATGGCCGGTGAACTTGGGATCGGTAAGCTGGGTGGCCTCCTTGTTCATGGGGAGAGTGACGATGGCCGCGACCTCCTTGGCGAGGGCGGCGCGGGTGGCGCGGATGACGTACTCGCGGGCGGCGTGGCCGGACTTCGCATTGATCTTACCGGGGGTAAGATCGGCGGCGGTGAGCAGCGCGGCGTCGACGACGTTGACGGCGCCGGGCTTCGCTTCGGCGGGGTGGGCGATGGGATGGAGGGCGAGGCCGAAGGGCTCGTTGGCCTTGGCGAGGGCGGCGAGGTCGCCGTAGACGACGTAGGGGACGGGGATGCGGTTTTCGTGGGCGGCTTTGATGAGGATCTCGGGGCCGACGCCGCTCGAGTCGCCCATGGTGATTCCGATGGGGGTCATGGTTGGTTGACGATTTGCTCTACCAGAGTATCGTCTCCGAAGCCGCCGGCTTTGGTGACGAAGAGGATGCGGCGGTTGGGCGACCAGGAGGCGGCGATGCCGGGGAGACGTTCGGGGAGGGGTTGGATGTCCGTCACGCCGAGGGCGCGCCAGAGGGCGAAGACGGTGTCGCCTCCCATGATGAGGACGCCGCCGGGGCGTTCGTCGTCGATGACGCGGGCGGCGGCGGTGGCGAGGGAATTTGCGATCGCCGCGGGATCGGCGGCGAGTTCAGAGGGGGCTTCGAGGACAGGGAGGCCGAGGTGGCGGGCGTGGGCGGCCTGGCGGATGGACTGCGGGTGGCGGCTGCCGCGGACGATGAGCCATTTGGCGGGGCGCGGCGGGATGGGCGGTTCGGCGGGGGTGAAGCGATGCAGGGCGGCCCAGTGGGGGATGAAGCCGGAGGGGCCGGCGACGGCGACGTGGGGATGGGACTCGAGGGCGCGGGCGAGGCGGGCGAGATCGTCGTTGGTCGAGGCGTCGCAGATGAGGATGGTTGGTTCGTGGATATGGGCGGCGAGCGTGGCGGAGTCGGGGATGGGGAGGGAGTGCTGGAAGAGATCGGCGATGCGGGAGGTCTGGATGGGATGGCGGGGGTCGCGGGCGAAGTCGGTCTGGTGGACGGGGACGCCGTGGATGAAGAGCTGGCCGTCGACGACGGTGCGGCCGAGGTTGGGATAGGCGGGGATGTAGACGACGGTGCGGGGGAGGAGGGCTTCGAGTTCGGCGGCGATGTTGCCGCGGAGGGCGGGGTCGGTTTTCTTGTAGAGGACGGGGTGGCCGGCGGCGTAGGCGCGGACTTTGGCGGCGGCGTCGGCGGGGGGGAGATGGCGGGACTGGGTGTCGACGATGCGGAGGTCGCGCTGGTCGAAGCGCGCGAGGAGGGAGGCGCATTCGAGGGCTCCGGTGGCGTCGTCGGCGAGGATGAGAGCGGGGGGCAAGGGTACAGCGTATCGAAAGCGATGAGCTTTTTGGCGGGCCTATTGCGCTTGAGTGGGTATGAAGATGCTGGTGTTGTTGGCGACGATGGCGGCGATGATGGCCGAGCCGGTGCGGTTTCTGGGGCGGGATTACAAGCTCGGGTTCCAGGCGGCGAAGCCGAACCCGATGTTCGAGTACGTGACGGGTGGGGAGACGGTGCAGAACTGGACGTCGCTGGTGACGCTGATCGACCGGGCGGACGCGAAGACGCTGCCGGACCTGGACCGGCTGGCGCAGGGCGTGATGGACACCTACAAGCAGCGCGGGGGGAAGGTGCTGATGGCGCGGA
>CAYMTH010000582.1:1888-3944 GCA_964393235.1 uncultured Solibacteraceae bacterium
GGACGATGAAGGACGCGGGCGGGAAGCCGCTCAACTACATGATCGTGGCGTTCGAGGACCCGGCGAAGAAGCGCTGGGAGCTGAGCTTCGTGAAGGCGGCGATGGGGGCGAAGAACGCCTATATCGCGGTTTACGGGGTGCGGGTGGCGGAGCCGAAGAAGTTTTTGACGGACAACTCGCAGGCGATCGGGCAGGAGCTGGAGAAGCTGAGCGGACCGGGAAAGTGATAGGTTAATCCGTGCATGACACGGAGAACGATGATGGGCAGTCTGGCGGCGACCGCGGCCGCCGGCGCGGTGCCGAAGCGGCTGCGTTTTATGGGCACGGCGGGGCCGGGGCTGACGGCGCGGGCGCGGGCGATGGGGAAGAGCTGGGACATCGTCGAATACGCGAATGAGAAGGGGCTGGGCAACGCGCACACGACGTTGCCGGCGGACCTCGATCCGGGGAAGATCAAGGCGCTGCGGGACAAGATCGAGAAGTACGACATGCGGCTGGTGGTGCTGGTGCGGACGCCGCGGAAGGAAGAAGATCTGCCGAGGTACGAGGCGGCGGTGAAGGCGTGCGCGGAGATGGGCGGGCGCGTGGAGTGCGTGCACGATCCGTTCAGCGGGCGGCGGTACGAGCAGTTCAAGAGCGCGGCGGAGTTTCATGCCTTCGACGCGGCGTGCAAGGCGGGTGTGCGGCTGGCTGAACCGGTGCTGCGGAAGTACAAGATGCGGCTGGCGATCGAGAATCACAAGGGCTGGCGGTCGGAGGAGTTGGCGGCGTGGGTGCGGTCGACGGGGAGCGAGTATGTGGGGGTGTGCCTGGATCTGGTGAACAACGTGTCGCTGATCGAGACGCCGCAGCAGACGATCGACACGCTGGCGCCGTATACGATCTACGTTTCGTTTAAAGATATCGGCGTGGATTTCTACGACGACGGGATTTTGTTGTCGGAGGTCGGGTTCGGGGACGGGCACCTGGATCTGGCGGGGATCGTGGCGCGGATGCAGAAGAAAGATCCGAAGATGCTGTTTCAGCTGGAGATGCTGACGCGGGATCCGCTGAAGGTGCCGGTGTTCACGGAGCAGTACTGGAAGGTGTATGACGAGAAGAGCCCGGCGCCGGCGCGGGACTTCGCGATGCTGGTGAAGTGGGTGCGGGAGCATCCGCCGAAGAAGCCGCTGCCGCGGACGTCGGGGCTGTCGCCGGAGGGCGTGCTGGCGCTGGAGGATCAGTTGAACCAGCAGTGCATCGATTACGCGCGGGCGTTTCTGCCGTCGCTGGCGTGAGGGGCGAGATGAAGCTGGCCGTGGTTTTGCTGGTGCTGGGCGGGCTGGGGCTCGCCGGGCAGACGGGGAAGAGCGCGTATCTGGCGCGGTGCGTCGGGTGCCACGGCGAGGATGGTTCGGGCGGCGGGCACGGGCCGGCGATCGTGGGGCTGCGCGCGCCGAAGGCCGTGACGCGGGAACGGTTGATCGAGGCGATTCGCGGGGGAATTCAGGGCACGGCGATGCCGGCGTTTCCGGGCGTCGACGCCGGGGCGGTGGCGGACTATGTGCTGCTGCTGCGCGGGGCGCGGGGGCAGGAGAAGACGACGGGCGACGCGGCGGCGGGGGAGCGGGCGTTTGCGCGGCAGTGCGTGGCATGCCATATGGTGCGGGGCGTGGGCGGCGTGCTCGGGCCGGATTTGACGGGCATCGGGCGGGAGCGGACGGTGGGCGAACTGCGGGAGGCGCTGCGGGGCGGGAAGGGGGAGTCGGTCACGGTGCGGCTGCGGGATGGGCGTGTCGTGAAAGGCATCGAGAAGAACTGGAGCCCGTTCGAGACGCAGGTGCTGGGGATGGACGGGAAGCTGCATCTGCTGCGGGCGGGGGAGATCGTCGAGAAGACCGAGGGGCCGTCGCTGATGGCACCGGTGACGGCGGGCGCGGAGGACCTGGTAGCGTATCTGGCGACGCTGCGGGGGGAGGCGGGATTGGCGTTGGGCGCGGTGGTGAAGGACGTGGCGCCGGTGCGGCGGGGGGATTGGCCGAGCTACAACGGGCGGGCCGACGGGAACCGGTTCAGC
>CAYMTH010000583.1:0-3932 GCA_964393235.1 uncultured Solibacteraceae bacterium
CGGGTGCGTCCCGACGGCGATCCGCAACTGGCGATCGACACCGTCTCCGCCGGCTTCCGCGAAACCGTCATCCTCGTCTCCGGCTCCTCCGCCCGCATGGCCGACGGCTGCAAGGATAAACCCGTCGACACCGCCATCATCGGCATCGTCGACTCCCTCTCCATCGACGAAGGCAGCAAAGGAAGCTAAACCATGTACCTCGGTCGCGTCATCGGCCGCGTCTGGTCCACCGTCAAGGATCCCGCCCTCGCCACCCAGCGCCTGCTCCTCGTCCAACCCCTCACCCCCGAAGGCAAGCCCACCGGAAAACGCCTCGTCGTGACGGATGCCATGGGCGCCGGCGCCGGCGAACTCGTCTATTGGTCCAAGGGCAAGGAGTCCAGCTTCCCCTTCCTCCCCGCCGAAGTCCCAACCGAAATGACCATCGTCGGCATCGTCGACAAAGTCAACGTCGACCGCGGAGCATAACGACCATGCTCATCGCGCGCATCATCGGCGACGTCACCGCCACCCACAAACACCCCTCCCACGAAGGCCAGAAACTCCTCCTCGTCCAACCCGTCGAACTCGACGGCCAAACCCCCCGCGGCGATGCCGTCATCGCCGTCGACGCCGTCGACGCCGGCTTGGGCGACCTCGTCCTCCTCGTCACCGAAGGCTACTCCGCCATGACCTCCGTCAACCGCCCCGAATCCCCCATCGACATGGCCGTCCTCGGCGTCATCGACTCCCTCGATCTCCCCGCCCTATAGGTCGATATCGTCCCGCCGCCGACGCATCCCACTCACGCTCGACCGCCGCACCAGAATCGCCGTCACCCCCAGCCCCAGCGCCAGTCGCACCCCCAGCAACACCCAGTGGAACAGCTGCACGTTCGTCAGCCGCGCCCGCTCCATCACCCCGAAATCCCCGTCCCGAAAATCCAGCAGCCGCCCCGACGCCACGATCTGCGGCGTCAGCAGCAGATGCGCCCCCACCGCTGCCAGAAATACCACCGCCATCATCACCGTCGCGGCCCGGCTATAGTTCTGGATGAATAGCGTGAACAACAGCGCAAACAGCAGCGCCACCTCCATCCACCCGCCCGTCTCGAGCACAGCCCGGCCAACTTCCGTCCCCGCGAAACGGAAAATATGCCCCGTCAACTCCGGCCCGGCCTCCTCCAACGCCTTCGCCGCCTCGGCCGGCGGAGCTTTCGCCAGCGAACTCGCCACCCGCGTCGCCGTCGCCCACACCCCCGCTACGCCGGCCGCCAGCGCAAACCACGCCCCCAGCAAAAATCCGATGAACCGTCGTGTATGCATGTAAACTTGGCATTTTATCCCACCCATGCTCCGCCGCCAATTCCTCCAACTCCTCGCCGCCCCCCGCCCCGCGCTCCCCAACGTCATCCTCGCCATGGCCGATGACCAGGGCTGGGGTGACACCTCCTACAACGGCCACCGCATCCTCTCCACCCCCAACCTCGACGCCATGGCCGCCGCCGCCGTCCGCTTCGATCGCTTCTACTCCGGCGCCCCCGTCTGCTCCCCCACCCGCGGCTCCGCCCTCACCGGCCGCCACCCCTTCCGCTACGGCATCTTCTTCGCCAACGCCGATACCGGCGCCGACTCCCCGTCCAAGTACGCCCTCCCCGCCCGCGAACACACCCTCGCCGAATACCTGAGAAGACTCGGCTACGCCACCGGCCACTTCGGCAAGTGGCACCTCGGCGACTTCGCCGGACCCAAGAGATCCTCCCCCGCCGACAACGGCTTCGACGACTTCTTCTCCACCACCCGCAAAGTCACCCTCGTCAACCCCGAAGCCTACTGGACGCAAAACGGCCGCGTCCCCCAGTCCGAGCTCGAAGGCGACGACTCCCGCATCCTCATGGACGCCGCCCTCCGGTTCATCGATAAGGCCGCCGCCGCCCGCCAGCCCTTCTTCGCCGTCATCTGGTTCCACGCCCCCCACGAACCCGTCGTCGCCACCCAGCGCCACCGCGCGCCCTATACCCAGTACCCCGACAAAACCGCCCACTACTTCGGCGCCATCGCCGCCCTCGACGAACAGATGGGCCGCCTCCGCCAAACCCTCCGCGACCTCAAGATCGACCGGAACACCATGCTCTGGTACGCCTCCGACAACGGCCCCGAAGGCGACGCCCAGACCTCGAAATCCCCCGGCAACCCCGGCCCCTTCCGCGGCCGCAAACGCAGCCTGTTCGAAGGAGGCATCCGCGTCCCCGCCCTCCTCGAATGGCCCGCCCGCTATCCGCAACCCAAGGTCATCAAAGCCGCCGCCTCCACGTCGGATTACCTCCCCACCATCCTCGCCGCCCTCCGCCAGCCCGTCCCCAAAGAACTCGACGGCGTCAATCTCCTCCCCGTCCTCGACGGTAAACAATCCCTCCGCCGCTCCCCCCTCGCCTTTGAAACCATCAACGATACCCGCGGCTCCGCCAAGCTCGCCTGGATCGAAGACCGCTGGAAACTCCTCTCCGATCTCGACGACAAGCCCGACATGCTCTTCGATCTCGACGCCGACCCCTCGGAGACCACCGACCTCGCCCCGCAAAACCCCAAAATCTGCGCCGCCCTCCGTGCCAAACTGTTAGCTTGGCGCGCCTCCTGCGCCCGCTCCCGTCAAGGACTCTAACCCATGCGACCCCTCCTCCTTCTCGCCACCCTCCCCCTCCTCGCCGCCGACGCCGATCTCATCCTCCACAACGGCAAAATCCTCACCGTCGACGCCCGCTTCCAGATCGTCCAGGCCCTCGCCGTCAAGGACGGCAAGATCGTCCGCACCGGCCCGTCCGCCGCCGTCCTCCGCGCCGAAAAAGGCCCGAAGACGCAAGTCGTCGACCTCGCGGGCAAGACCGTCCTCCCCGGCCTCATCGATGCCCACGTCCACGCCATCGGCGCCGGCCTCAGCGAGTTTAAATCCAAACTCCCCCCGCTCGATTCCATCGCCGACATCCAGGCCTACATTCGCGAAAAAGCCAAAACAACCCCCGCCGGCGAGTGGATCATCGTCCCCCGCACCCTCCCCCCGCGCCTCAAGGAACAGCGCTTCCCCACCGCGCAGGACCTCGACGTCGTCACCACTCACCCCGTCGCATTTGACGGCTCCTACGTCTGGTCCGCCAACACCCTCGGCCTCAAGATCAGCGGTATCACGAAGGATACCCCCAACCCCCCCGGCGGCGAAGTCGTCAAGGGTCCGGACGGCCAGCCCAACGGCATCCTCCGCGCCGCCAGCCAGCTGCTCAAGGGCATCCGCGACGAAGCCCGCGCCACCGAAACCGAGCGCCTCGAAGCTCTCGAGACGATGCTCAAACTCTACGCCGCCGCCGGCCTCACCACCGTCGGCGACCGCGCCGTCACCGAGCCCGACGTCAAGACTTACGAAACTCTCAAGGCCCAGGGCCGCATGCCCATCCGCGCCGTCCTCACCTGGCGCATCAACGCCGGCCGCTCGATCGAGGAGATCGAAAAGGAGATCGCCGCCCGCCCCTGGAAAACCAACCAGGGCGACGAGCGCCTCAAGTTCGGCACCTTCAAGGTGACCCTCGACGGCGGCCAGTCCGTCGGCACCGCCTACCAGCGCATGCCCTACGGCCCTTACGGCCGCCAGCTCTACGGCCAGACCAACCCCGACGCCCGCGGCACCCTCTTCGTCGAACGTGAAAAGCTCATCAGGATCTTCTCCGCCGCCCGCAAGCAGGGCTGGCAGTTGACCTCCCACGCCCAGGGCGGCGCCGCCATCGACATTCTCCTCGACGCCTTCGAAGCCCTCGACAAGGAAGCCCCCATCGCCCCGACCCGTTCGCACGTCATGCACGGCAGCTTCATGAGCGCCGAAGCCATCGCCCGCATGAAGAAGATGGGGATCCTGGCCGACGTCCAGGGCGGCTGGCTGCACTTCGACGTCCCCGCGCTCGAGCAGGT
>CAYMTH010000584.1:0-2930 GCA_964393235.1 uncultured Solibacteraceae bacterium
GCGTGCGGCAAGAGCGCCGAGGGCGAAGAGCAGGGCGCAGGAGGCGGCCACCACGATGGTGGTGAGTGTGGCGGTGGGGGCGACGACCGCGAGGATGAGTGGCAGCACGGCGCCGCCGGCGAAGGCGAGGGCGGAGGTGATGGCGGCCTGGACGGGGCGGGCGCGGGTGGATTCGACGATGCCGAGTTCGTCGCGGGCGTGGGCGGCGAGGACGTCGCCGGCGGAGAGCTGGGCGGCGACCTGGGCGGCGAGTTCGGGGGAGAGGCCGCGGTCGACGTAGATGCGGGTGAGTTCGGCGAGTTCGGATTCGGGGGAGGCGGCGAGTTCGGCGCGTTCGCGGGCGAGGTCGGCGTGTTCGGTGTCGGCCTGGGAGGAGACGGAGACGTATTCGCCGGCGGCCATGGAGAGGGCGCCGGCGACGAGGCCGGCGAGGCCGGCGGTGAGGATGGCGTCGCGGTTGGGTTGGGCGGCGGCGACGCCGACGATCAGGGAGGCGGTGGAGATGAGACCGTCGTTGGCGCCAAGGACGGCGGCGCGGAGCCAGCCGGCGGAATCGGTACGGTGGAGTTCGCGGTGGGGCATAAAAGGGCAGTGGCCTCGATCCACAGCGTATCGGGTTGGAACGCCGGGGTCGAGGCCACTCAGGTTGGGGCTTGCGGGTTGATCAGAACAGCAGGCGGAGGGCGAGCTGCGTCAGGCGCGGGTCACGAGCCGAGGTGACCTGGCCGAAGTTGGCGGCGCCGAGGGCGGCGGAGACGCCGGCGAACTGGGTGTGGTTGAAGAGGTTGAAGAACTCGGCGCGGAACTGGAGCTGGACGGGTTGGTCGCTACCGGTGCGGAAGAGTTCAGTCTTCTTGGAGAAGGAGACGTCCCAGTTGGAGATGCCGGGGCCGCGGACGACGTTGCGGCCGAGGGAGCCGAAGGTGCCGAGGGCGGGGGTGGCGAAGGAGCCGGAGAACCAGCGCTGGAGGGTGCGGTCCATGACGATGGGGCCGGTGGCGTCGGGGCGCTGGCCGTCGGAGCCGGTGCCGGCGCGGTCGCCGGGGACGGTGACGGAGAAGGGGGTGCCGGACTCGAAGCGGGAGATGCCGGAGATCTGCCAGCCGCCGAAGGCATGTTTGAGCGCGGGGGCGGAGGATTTCAGGCCGGGGAGTTCGTAGACGTAGCTGAGGACGAGGACGTGGGTGCGGTCGAAGCCGGAGAGTGCGCGTTCCATGCCGTTGGCGGCGTAGGAGTTGACCGGGGTGGCCACGTTATCGATGGAGCGGGCCCAGGTGTAGGAGCCCTGGAGGGAGATGCCGCGGTTGAAGCGGCGGGTGGCCGAGGTCTGGAGGGAGTGATAGACGGACTGGCCGGTGGTTTCGTTGGTGTTGATGGCGGCGAAGCCGGGGAAGGGGCGGGCGGCGTTGACGTTGAGGCGGCCGGCGGCGACATCGGCGGAGGCGACGGGCTGGTTGATGTCGCGGGTGCGGGTGAGGGCGACGCCGCGGGAGCCGACGTAGGAGGCGTCGAGGAGGATCTCGCCGGGGAGGGCGTGCTGGATGCCGAGGGACCATTTCATGTAGTAGGGAATGTTCCAGGGCGAGGCGTAGTTGGTGAGGGCGATGGGGAAGAAGCGGCGTTCGCCCTGAGCGGGGTTGGAGAAGGTGGTGGTGAAGATGGAGGCGGACTGGTTGAAGGGCCAGTTGTTACGGGCGGCGGAGACGAGCTGGGCCC
This sequence comes from uncultured Solibacteraceae bacterium, assembly GCA_964393235.1. Classification (GTDB taxonomy): domain Bacteria; phylum Acidobacteriota; class Terriglobia; order Bryobacterales; family Bryobacteraceae. Next base: position 1,717 of record CAYMTH010000584.1, read on the forward strand.
AGCGGTCGTGGAACATGCCGAAGCCGCCGCGGACGACGGTGGAATTGGATTTGCCGAGGCCGAGGGAGAAGCCGCCGCGGGGGGCGAAGGTGTTGTAGACCGAGTTGGTCATGGCGTTGCCGAAGGGGGCGTTCTGGGAGCCGGCGACGACGACGCCGTTGTCGTAGTTCTGGGTGCCGGTGACGATCTGGCCGTTGGAGGGCAGGACGGTGGCGGCGCGGGCGCGGTCGAAGCGGGAGGGGAGGAAGAAGGAGAAGAAGCCGTCGTCATCCTTTTCCGGCTCGTAGATTTCGTAGCGGACGCCGTAGGTGAGGGTGAGGCGGTTGGTGGCGCGCCACTGGTCCTGGATGTAGAGGGACCAGTTTTCCCAGCGGGACTTGCCGAAGACGTGGTTGGAGTTTTCGGTGTACTGGAAGGCGGAGCCGATCAGCATGTCGGCGAGGGAGTCGCCGGTGGCCTGGGAGTTGAAGGTGAAGGTCCCGTTGTTATTGGGGACGGACTGATTCTGGGACTTGTTCTCCTTGTCGATGGCGCCGCCGAACTTGATGGTGTGGCGGCCGCGGGTCCAGGAGAAGTTGTCGATGATTTCCCAGGTGTAGGAAGTGATGTTCTGGGGCCAGCGGATGTCGATGCCGGCGTAGCCCTGGGCCATGGAGATGGAGGGGATGAGTCCGGCGGCGGCGACCTGCGTGTTGAAGACGCGGGGGACCTGGAAGCCGGCGGCGCGGGAGCGGGCGGCGTTGGCGGAGGTGGAGATGGCGAGCGAGCCGCCGTAGAAGGAGCCGGTGAGCTGGTTCACCATGTTGGAGTTGACGATCCAGGTGGTGGAGAGGTTGGCGCCGCGGATGACGTGGGACTGTTCGGAGTCGGCCACGTTATGCATGGGGTTGGAGGCGAAGAGGCCGTAGGGGCTGATGAGGCGGGTGGAGTCGAGGTTGTAACGGGCAAAGACGGTGAAGTTCGGTTTGGCGTTCCAGTCGACGCGGGCGAGGCCGGAGCGGTAGTTGGTGCCGTCGGGCTCGGCGGAGGTGAAGTTGAGGGCGCCCTGCTGGAAGTTGGGGCGGAGGTAGTAGGTGTTGATGAGGGCCAGGGCGTTGGAGTTGAGGCGCGCTGGCGGGGGTGGACGTGGAGACGCTGAACGCGGAGGCGCGGCGGGAGTTGCGGCTGCCGGCGGCGACGGAGGGCGTGGTGGTGACCGACGTGGCGGCTGACAG
>CAYMTH010000584.1:2940-3928 GCA_964393235.1 uncultured Solibacteraceae bacterium
GGAGTTGAGGCGGCTGGCGGGGATACGGCGGCTGGGGAAGAGCTGGCCGGTGAGGGGATCGCGGATGTCGCGGGTGGCGGAGAAGTCGCCGGCGGTCTGGGCGGCGGTGGGGACGATGGAGGTGCGGGTGCCGGTGCTTTGCCAGATGCGGCGGTATTCGTTCGACAGGAAGAAGAAGAGCTTGTCGCGCTTGATGGCGCCGCCGAGGGTGCCGCCGAAGTTGTTGTAGCGGTTCTTGGGGCGGCGGGCGGCGAAGAAGTTGCGGGCGTCGAGTTTGTCGTTGCGGAAGAACTCGAAGAGGGTGCCGTGGAAGTCGTTGGTGCCGGACTTGGTGACGACGTTGATCTGGGCGCCGCCGTTGCGGCCGTAGTCGGAGGTGTAGGCGTTGCGCTCGATGCGGACCTCGGCGATGGCGTCGAGGTTGACCATGGCGAGGTTGTTGCCGTTGAAGGTGTCGACGTTGCGCCCGCCGTCGGGGGTCCAGTTATTGGCCGAGGGCTGGCCGCCGGAGAAGGAGAAGGGGACGCTGGTATTGGAACCGAAGCCGGGCTGCTGGGCCTGGGTGGAGGAGACGCCGGGCTGGAGGGTCATCAGCTGGGTGAAGCTGCGGGTGTTGAGGGCGAGTTCCTGGACCTGGGTGCCGTAGACGGTGGAGCCGATGTTGGCGGTGGCGGTATCGACCTGCGCGGCGCGGGTTTCGACCTTGATGGTTTCCGATACGGAGCCGACGGTGAGCTGGGCGTCGATGCGGACGGTCTGGGCGGCGGAGAGGTTGGCGTCGAGGTTTTCGGTTTTCTGGAAGCCGTTCTTTTCAAACGTCAGGCGGTAGGAGCCCGGGGGGACCTGCGGGACGAGGTAGTTGCCGGCGTCGTCGGTGGTGACTTCGCGGCGGAAGGCCGGGTTGTCGCGGGAGACGCGGACGGTGGCGCCGGGGACGGCGGCGCCGGAGGGATCGGTGACGGTACCGACGAAGGTGCCGTTGTTAAAA
>CAYMTH010000585.1:0-3925 GCA_964393235.1 uncultured Solibacteraceae bacterium
GAGCCAGTCAAGAAGGAGAATGTTATGACAGTCCTATTTGTACTCGCCCTTTTTCTGGTCTTCGCCCTGATTGACTGGCTCATCTCGCGGGGCACGATCCCCGTGGTCGAGGCGATGGCCGAAACGGCGCCGTCCGAAGTGCCCGACGGCGAGTTTGTTTACGGGTTCCATACCCCATCGAAGGTGCGCTATCACGCCGGCCACGGCTGGGCGCTGCGCGAGCGCAAGAACGTGGTTCGCGTGGGAATCGACGACTTTGCGGCGCGGCTCGCGGGCAAGGTCGAAGCCTTTGCATTGCCGAAGCCGGGACAGTGGATCCGGCAGGGAGAACGCACGATGAAGGCAATGCGCAACGGCCAGGTGGCGGAGCTGGTTTCGCCGATCGAAGGCGAAGTGCTCGAAGTGAATCCGGACGTCGTGAAGGACCCGGGGCTCGTGCGGCGCGACCCGTACGGCGCCGGCTGGCTGATGACCGTACACGTTCCCGACGAAGAAGGCACGAATCGCAACTTCATTCCGCGCGACCTGGTGACGCAGTGGATGGAAAATGTGGCCGAAAAACTCTATGCGCGGCAGCCTGAGCTGGCCGGCGCGGTGGCGGCCGACCCCGGTACGCCGATCGACGATCTCGCCGAGGCGCTGCCCGGCACGAACTGGAACGAACTCACGGCTGAGTTCTTTCTGTAACGGATCCGGCGAGGGAAAGGAGAAAAGCCATGGCGTACGCCATCCTGTTCGATAGCACCAAATGCGTAGGTTGCCGCCAGTGCGAGTCCGCTTGTGCGGAGAAGTGGGGCAACCCCTACGACGAGAAGATCGCGGCGGAAGAGAAGATCTCGGCGCATAAGCTGACCACCGTGGTCACCAAGGGCGACAAGTATGTGCGGCGGCTGTGCATGCACTGCGTGGAGCCGGCGTGCGCGTCGGCCTGTCCGGTTGGGGCGCTGCATAAGACCGCGGCCGGCCCGGTGGTCTATGACGCCGATAAGTGCATGGGCTGCCGTTACTGCATGACCGCCTGCGCATTCGGCGCGCCGACTTACGAATGGGATGCGCGGCTGCCGAAGATCCGGAAATGCAATATGTGCGAGGAGCGCCAGTCCAAGGGCAAACCGACCGCCTGCACGGAAGCCTGCCCGAACGAGGCCACAATCTGCGGTGACCGCAAGGCCATGCTGGCCGTGGCGCGCAAGCGGATCGCCGAGAATCCGGGCGTCTACCACCCGCGCATCTATGGGGAAAAGGAAGCCGGCGGGACATCGGTGCTGATGATCGCCGCCACGCCGCTCGAAGAGCTCGGCCTGCCCGCGAAGCTGCCGGGCGAGGCGCTGCCCGCCTTCACGTGGCGCGCGCTCGAAATGATCCCGAGCGTCGTCACCACCGGCGGTGTGCTGCTGAGCGGCATCTCCTGGATTACCCACCGCCGTATGGACGTCGCCGCGGCCGAACGCCGCGAAAAGAAAGGGGGCCGTCAATGAGGACGCCGCAATTCTCCTTCTGGAAGCTCATGTTCTACGCCATCATGGCGGTCGGCTGCTGGGTGACGTTTCAGCGCTTCTACGCCGGCATCGGCGCGGTGACGAACCTCAACGACCAGTTCCCGTGGGGCATCTGGATCGGCTTCGACGTGTTGTGCGGCGTAGGCCTCGCCGCCGGCGGTTTCACGCTTGTCGCGGCCGTGCACATTTTCAATATCGAGAAGTACAAGCCGATCCTGCGGCCGGCCGTGCTGACCGCGTTTCTCGGCTACCTGCTGGTCATCTTCGCGCTGATGTTCGACCTTGGCCGCCCGGACCGCATCTGGCACCCGCTGATCATGTGGAACCCGCGGTCGGTGATGTTCGAGGTCGGCTGGTGCGTCACGCTCTACACGACGGTCCTGTTCCTGGAGTTCTCGCCGATGGTGTGCGAGCGGCTCGGCTGGAAGACGCAGTTACGCTGGTTCCGGGTGATCTCCGTGCCGCTGATGATACTCGGCGTGTTACTGTCCACGCTGCATCAATCCTCGCTCGGCAGCCTGTTCCTGCTGGTTCCGCATAAGTTGGACCAGCTCTGGTACACGCCCTATCTGCCACTGTTCTTCTTTGTCTCGGCGATCGCCGTCGGCCTGGCCATGACGATCTTCGAATCGTGGCACTCCTCGAAGGCCTTCGGCCGCCGGCTGGAGGGCTCGCTGCCGGAAAGCCTGGCCGCGGTGCTCGCCGTCGTGCAGAGCACCTATCTGGTGATGCGCTTCATGGACCTGACGCACCGCAAGGCGTGGGGGCTGCTGGCGCAGAATCGCCCGGAAAACGGCCTGTTCCTGCTGGAACTGGCGCTGATGACGATCCCGGTCTTCTTCCTTTTCAGCCGCCGCATCCGGTCGAATCCCCGCGCCCTCTACTGGGCCGCGCTCACGGTGATCTTCGGCTTCATCACCAACCGGCTGAACATCTCCGTCACCGGCATTCAGACCGCCTCGGGCACCGTCTACATCCCGAAGTGGACCGAGGTCGCCGTCACGGTGTTCATCATCGCCATCGGTTTCGCCCTCTTCAAACTTGCCGCGAAGTACCTGCCCGTCTTTGAAGAGGAGGAGTCGGAAGATACGCTTCCCGCCGGACCGCGACGGGTATATAGTCAAAGCAAGGCGGATTTGCGAGCCGCCTAACTCGCCGGGGTCACCATGAAACTGGCCGTCAAGCTCGCGCTTGGATTGATGATCGCGACCGCGCTGGTGTTCAGCGTCTTCGCCTGGCAGTTGCGCAGCGCGCAATTGCGAGCCGCCGAACAGCTGACCAATGCCAGCGCGGACCGCATTTGCGACATCATCCGCGGCGGGGCCCGCTTCCAGATGCTCCGTAACGACCGCGAGGCGCTCTACCGCATGATCCGCGACATCGGCGGCGAGGCCGGCATCCGCCAGATCCGCATCCTCAACAAGACCGGCAACATCAGCTTTTCCACCAACGACAGCGAGATCAACACCGTCGTCGACAAGAGCGCTGAGGCCTGTTACGCCTGCCACGCGCAGGCCGCGCCGCTCGAAAAACTGAACCGTTCCGACCGCGCCCGCGTCTTCACCAGCCCTGAAGGCGAACGCGTGCTCGGCGTTATCCTGCCGGTGGAAAACCACCCCGACTGCTCCTCGGCCGCCTGCCACGTCCACCCGGCCGCGCAGAAGGTCCTCGGCGTCATCGACGTCCAACTCTCCCTCGCCTCGGCCGACCGCCAGATCGCCGAGCAGCAGACGATGCTCTGGCGCTTCTCCGCCGCCGCCAGCGCCATCCTCGGCACGCTCTGCGTCCTGTTCATCTGGTTCCTCGTCTACCGTCCGCTGCGCGACCTGTTGAGCGGGATCCGCCGCGTCGCCGCGGGCGACCTCTCCCGCCCCATCGAGCAGCGTTCGAACGACGAGATCGGCGAGGTCAGCGTCGAGTTCAACCACATGACCACGGAACTCGGCGCCGCCCGCGGGGAGATCACCGAATGGACGCGTACGCTCGAAGAGCGAGTCGAGCGCAAGAGCCGCGAACTCGAACGCGCCCATCACACGCTGCTCCACAGCGAGAAACTCGCCTCGGTCGGCCGGCTCGCCGCCACCGTCGCGCACGAAATCAACAACCCGCTGTTCGGCATCCTCACCAACGCCCGCCTCGCCCGCAAGCACGTCGAACGCGGTCCGCTGCCCGACGAGCAGAAGCACGGCCTCGCGGAAAAACTCGGCGTCATCGAGCGCGAAAGCCGCCGGTGCGGCGAGATCGTCAAGAACCTCCTGATGTTCTCCCGCCAGGCGCCGCCGAAGCTCGAGGAGCTCGACCCCGCCGTGCCTATAGAGCGCGCCGTCGCGCTCATTCAACATACCTACACTGTCCAGAACATTGCCCTCGACCTGGACCTCCAGCACGGCGCCGCGCGCGTCAAAGGCGACGCCGGCCAGTTACAA
>CAYMTH010000586.1:0-3918 GCA_964393235.1 uncultured Solibacteraceae bacterium
CTTCGCCGTCTCCGTCGCCGAGGTCGAGGCCATCCGCAATATCCTCGCCGACCGCGGACACATCCTCCAGGCCCGCCCCATCCAGGACCCCCAGGTCGCCATCCTCTACTCCGACCCCGTCCACGGCGACCGCGCCCGCCAGCTGTTTGAAAACATCATGCGCCAGCGCCTCGAATCGATGGGCGTCCAGCAAAACTACGTGCTCAGCGCGCTCGAAGAGGAAAACGCCATCTGCCGCGCCCTCTCCCACCTGCTCCGCGCCCGCCCGTCGGTCATCGTCGTCGCCTCCACCACCGCCCCCCAGGGCCCGGAGGACGTCGTCGGCCGCGCCATGGCCCGCCTCGGCACCCAGATCGAGCGCTTCCTCGCCCCGGTCGAACCCGGCAGCCTCATGCTGCTCGGCTATAAAGACGATATCCCCATCGTCTCCGCCCCCGGGTGCTACCGCTCCGCCAAAAAGAACGTTTTGGACATCGTACTCCCCCCGCTCCTCGCCCGTTACCGGATGAGCGGCTGGGAAATCGCCAGCTTGGGCCACGGTGGTCTCCTGATATAAAATCGGAGCTCCTCCGGAACTGTAGATCCTGGCCTCCGAGGGATTTGCGGTTCGTTTCTTTGCCGGGTGTCTGACAAACACCCGGCCTTTTTGCGTATATCCTGAAAGCTCATGCAGATCCGGTCGGTCCGCTGTTTCCTCCTGTCATACGTCTTCCCCCAGCCCGTCGAGCTGCAATACTACGGCGGCACCCGACAGATCCTCAAGCGCGATGCCATGCTCATCCGCGTCGAGGCCGACAACGGCCTGGTCGGCTACGGCCCCGGCGAAGGCTCCGAAGCCGCCCGCCGCATCATCCAGGACACCATCGCCCCCTGGCTCGAAGGCCGCTCCCTCCGCGACGCCGACGCCCTCCGCGTCCAGTTTCAGGCCGGCCCCGGCAAACACCCTAAGACCAACCACGTCTACGGCACCGTCGAAGTCGCCCTCTACGACCTCCTCGGCAAAGCCCTCGGCGCCCCCGTCTCCGAACTCCTCGGCGGCCGTATCCGCGACCGCATCGCCCTCTACTCCTCCGCCGGCATGTACCAACCCCCCGAGGCCTACGCCGCCGAGGCCGCCCTCGCCCAGTCCCTCGGCTTCTCGGCCTACAAAATGCGTCCCGCCCTCGGACCCGACCTCGACCTCGAAACCGTCCGCCAGATGCGCGCCGCCACCGGCCCCGACTTCGGCCTCATGGTCGATGCCCACGCCTGGTGGCGCATGGGCGACCGGTCCTACTCCCCCGAAACCATCGCCGAACTCGCCAAAGCCATGGGCGAATACGACATCACCTGGCTCGAAGAACCCCTCCCCCCCGCCGACCACGCCGCCTACCGCCAGCTCCGCGCCCTCGGCCACTGCCCCATCGCCACCGGCGAACACGAACACACCGAAGAAGGCTTCCTCGACCTCATCCACTCCGGCTGCACCGACTTCGTCCAGATGGACGTCGTCTGCCAGGGCGGCTACGCCATGGGCCGCCGCCTCTTCCGCGAATGCGAAAACGCCGGCCTCCGCTTCGCCTTCCACTCCTGGGGCACCGATCTCGAACTCATCGCCGCCGCCCACTCCGGCATCTGCTGGCCCGAAAACGTCGTCGAGTGGCTCGAAGCCCCCTCCTACACCACCCCCGGCCGCAAGTTCATGTACGAGTGGCCCCTCGCCAGCGAGATCCTCAAATCCCCCCTCCAGATCGAAAACGGCGACCTCGTCGTCCCTCGCGCCCCCGGCCTCGGCGTCGAGATCGACGAATCCGTCATCGAAAAGTACCCCTGGCAGCCCGGCCCCTGGTCGTACTACACCCTTACCTCGCCCCCCGAGACCCACGCCGTCAACTCCGACCACTCCATCGCCTGGGCCGACACCCCCAAGCCCTGACCCCGCCATGTGGCCAGCCACCGCCGCCATCTCCGCCGCTGGCGCCGCCGCGTTCTTCGCGTGGGCCGTCCGCGGCCGCAGCGCGCAACTCCTCGCCCCCTCCGTCTGGCGCCTCCCCGCCGGCCGCCGCCGTATCGCCCTCACCTTTGACGACGGCCCCTCGGAATCCACCCCCGCCCTCCTCGACCTCCTCCCCCCCCCCAACGCCCGCCCCCCCTTCTTCGTCTGCGGCCACAACGCCAGCCGCCTGCCGAAAATCCTCCAGCAGATCCACGCCGCCGGCCACGAAATCGGCAACCATACCTGGTCCCACCCCCGCCTCGACTTCACTTCCCCCGCCCACATGCGCGACGAAATCGGCCGCACCCAGCACCTCATCGCCGACCTCACCGGAAAACCGCCCGCCCTCTTCCGCGCCCCCTACGGCGTCCGCTGGTTCGGCCTCGGCGCCGTGCAAAAGGAGTTCGGACTCACCGGCGTCATGTGGACCGCCATCGGCCGCGACTGGGCCCTCCCCGGCCCCGCCATCGCCGCCCGCCTCCAGCCACAGCTGAAGGACGGCCACATCCTCTGCCTCCACGACGGCCGCGTCCTCGCCGAACGTCCCGATATCGCCCCTACCCTCGCGGCCGTATCTCTTTTATTACCCGTCATCAAACGGGGGGATTTGTCCTCCGCGCCCGTCAGTGAGATGCTGTAACGATGAGCGAGTCCGTCTCTCCTGAAATCCTGGACCGAGTTCTCCGCGTTCTGGCCGAGACCCAGAAACTGCCTCCGGAGAAGGTTACGGCCGATTCCACGTTCGAACAGCTTGGCATTGACTCCCTCGACGGCATTAATATCCTGTTCGCCCTCGAGACCGAGTTCGACATCAATATCCCCGACGAATCCGCCCGCCTCGTCAAGGATATCCGCCAGCTCGCCGAAGGCGTCCAAAAGTTGATCGAAGAGAAAAACGCGCCCAAACCTCCGGAAGCCACCGCATGAACCGTCGAGTCGCCATCACCGGCGTCGGCGCAATCTCCGCTCTGGGCAATACCGCCGCCGAATTCTGGGCCGCCTGCCAGTCCGGCCAGTCCGGCATCAAGACCATCTCCGGCATCGACCTGCCCGGCATCCGCATCGCCCACGGCGCCCAGGCGTCCGCCTTCAATCCCTCGGCCCACTTCGACGACAAGCAACTCGTCCCGCTCGACCGCTTCGCCCAGCTCGCCATCGTCGCCGCCCGCGAAGCGCTCGCCGAAGCCCGCCTCGAATTGACCCCGGACGAAAAGACCCGCGCCGCCATCGTCACCGGCTCCTGCTACGGCGGAAAAACCAGCGAGGACGCCGGCTTCCAGATCATCTACCGCGAAGGCGGCAGCCGCATCCACCCCATGACCATTCCCCGGCTCATGGCCAACGCCGGCGCCAGCGCCCTCACCCTCGAACTCGGCTGGCAGGGTCCCACCTGGACCGTCTCCACCGCCTGCAGCTCCGCCAATCACGCCATCGGCCAGGCCTTCTGGCTCGTCCGCTCCGGCATCGCCGACGTGGCCCTCACCGGCGGCAGCGAAGCGCCGTTCACCTTCGGCTCGCTCAAGGCCTGGGAGGCGCTCCGCGTCGTCAGCCCCGACACCTGCCGGCCCTTTTCCAAAGGACGCTCCGGCATGATCCTCGGCGAGGGCGCCGCAATGCTCGTGCTCGAGCCCTGGGACCGCGCCGTCGCCCGCGGCGCCCGCATCCTGGCTGAGATCGTCGGCTTCGGCATGGGCGCCGACGCCCATCACATCACCCAGCCCTCCGCCGACGGCGCCGCCCGGACCATTCGCCAAGCCCTCGCCGACGCCGGTCTCGCCCCGGAATCGATCGGCGTCGTCAACGCCCACGGCACCGGCACCGCCGTCAACGACGTTACCGAATCGACCGCCCTCCGCGCCGTCTTCGGCGCCCACCTCCCGGGCATCCGCGTGACCGCGACGAAATCCATGCACGGCCACGCCCTCGGCGCCTCCGGCGCGCTC
>CAYMTH010000587.1:0-2388 GCA_964393235.1 uncultured Solibacteraceae bacterium
TTGACGGTGGACGGTGGGCGGGTGACGGGAACGGTGAAGATGGCGGAGCCGGCGAAGCTGTTCGGCACCGAGTATTACTTCGAGTTCGCGGTGGACGCGGCGATCGAGGAGAAGCCGGAGACGCCGGCGCCGACGGCGGCCGACGCGGCGGCGGCGCGGGATTCGGCGGCGGCGAAGGCGTACCTGGCGTATCAGGAGGCGCTGCGGGCGGGCGACCGCGAGGCGATGCGGCGGGCGGTGCAGCCGGAGAAGGCGGCGCAGATGGATGCGCCGGATTTCGCCGAGATGCTGAGCTTTTTGCAGGAGATTCAGCCGAAGACGATCGAGGTGCTGCGGGCCGTGGAGACGGGCGACGCGGCCGAGTTGACGGTGTCGGGCGAGGGCGGCGCGGCGACGGGCACGGTGAAGATGGCGCGCGTGGCGGAGGCGTGGGTGGTGGTGCGGGAATCTTGGGGAGAATAAGCAAATGAAACAGGGAATTCTGATTTTTCTGGCCGCCGCGGCGGCGTTGGCGGCGGATGCCGGGAAGCTGGTGGTGAACGGCAAGAGCCGAGCGCTGACGCACGTCTATGCGCGAAAAGCCGCCGGGGTGACGGCGGTGATCGCGGTGGACCGGGAGCTTGACGCGGCGACGCGCACGGACCCTGACGCGCTGCGGTCACTGGCGTGGGATAAGAAGCTGAACATGGTGGAGATCGAGCTCAACGACGGCGGCATTTCGTGGGTGGTCCGGTCGCAGGACTACCAGGGGAGCCTGTCGGGCTCACAGTCGCCGGACCCGTACAAACTGACGGTGGCGGGGGGCCGCGTGAAGGGCACGGTGAAGATGGCCGAGGCGTCGAAGCTGGGGGAGACCGAGTTCTACTTCGAGTTCCCGGTGGACGCGGCGATCGAGGCGAAGGTCGAACAGCCGGCGCCGACGGCGGCCGATAAGGCGGCGGCGGGGCGGGCGGCGGCGACACAGGCCTACCTGGCGTATCAGAAGGCGCTGATGGCGGGCGACAAAGAGGGCATCAAGCGGGCCGTGGACCCGGCCAAGGCGGCGCACGTCGACACGCCGGAGTTTCCGCAGATGATCAAGTTCATCCAGGAGATGCAGCCGAAGAAGATCGAGGTGCTGCGCGCGGTGGAGCAGGGCGAGGACGCGGAGTTGACGCTCTCCGGAAACGGGGGCGCGGACACGGGCACCGTGAAATTGAAGCGGATCAACGGGGCGTGGTTGATTATGCGGGAATCCTGGAAGAAGAAGTGAGTAAAAGAGCGCGCCGTCCGCGCCTGTTCCATCAAGATGAGAAATATACTCTTGACGACTATGCTGACTGGCGCGGTGGTGGCCGCGGGTACCGGAAAAATGACGGTTGACGGGCGGGAGATAGCGCTGCCGCACGTTTATGCGGGGACGAAGGCGGACCCTTCCGAGCCGGGCAAGATGATCACCTATGTGCTGGCGGTAGACCGCGAGCTGGATGCGTTCACGCGCGGGGACCACAGGGATATCATGAACCGGTTCCTGGACGCGGAGTTGAGCGGGGTGGAGGTGGAGCTGACCGAGACCGGGTACACGTGGATCCTCCGGTGCGCGGAGCCGCGGACCCGCGTGCTCGGGCAGGTAGAGGCAGGCGTCTTCTCCCTGAAGGCGGCGGGCGGGCGTGTGAAGGGCACGGTGGACAGCCGTAAGGCGGCGAAGGCCGGGGGCGCCGAAGATTCGTTTGCCTTCGTAGTGGACGCACCGATCGACCGGCCGCCCGCGGAGCCGACGGCGGCCGATCGCGTGGCGGCCCGGCAGGCGGCATCGGCGAAGGACTATCTGGTGGCGTACCGGGCCATTCAGGAGGGGAACAAAGAGCTGCTGAAAACGGTGGTGGGACCGAAGGAGGCGGCGGAGCTCGACGGGATCGATTTCGTCGCGGCCTCGAAGATGCTGCGCGAGATGCTGCCGAAAAAGGTCGAGGTGCTGCGGGCGACCGAAACGGGAGATATGGCGGTGTTGATTCTCGACGGCGACGGGGGCAGGCAGCGGGGCAAGATCCGCATGAAACTGAACGGTAAGCGCTGGACGGTGGACGCGGAGAACTGGACTGCAATTAGCCCTGCGAAATAGCCTTCGGGCGGAAAACGGCCATGAAGACGACGGCGCAGAGGACCGTGAGCACGAGCGGGACGAGGAAGATGCGCGTGTAGTCGTTTTTGAACGTGGCCGCGATGTAGCCGGCAAACCAGCTGCCGACGACGAGGCCGGCACCGAGCAGGACGAACGCGATGAGGCCCTGGGCCGAGGCGCGGATCTCGGGGCCGGCCACCTGGTCGACGTAGATGTAGGACGCGGTGAAGAAGCAGACGTAGCAGATGCCGTGCAGCGTCAGCGAGGCCAGCACGAGCCACAGCGGG
>CAYMTH010000587.1:2398-3135 GCA_964393235.1 uncultured Solibacteraceae bacterium
ATCATGGTGAGGATCTCGGCCGCCTGGGCGATGGCCATCCACGCCGGGGCCTGGCCGTCGGGCAGGCCGATGGCGTAGAGGAACGGGCCGGTGAGGATGAAGTAGAACATCAGTTCGGTGGCGACGACGAAGGCGAGCGCGAGGAAGACGGCGAACTCGCGGTTCTTGAGCAGCTGCAGCGCGCCGAGGAAGGCGAGCGGGCTGTCGTTCTTGCGCGCGGGCGGCGTGTGCGGCAGGGCGAAGCAGAACAGGCCGAGGACCACCGAAAGGATGGCGGCGAGCCACATGCCGTCGAAGCCGCCGAGCGGGGCGAAGGCCGTCGGGAGCCACTCGCGGAGCACGACGCCGAGCAGCAGGCCGACGGCGATCCAGCCGATGGTGCCCCAGACGCGGACGAGGCCGAATTCGCCCTCGGCGGCGGGCATGTGGTGGAAGCAGATGGAGTTGGTGAGAGCGAGCGTCGGGCCGAACAGCAGCGCCCAGAGCAGCATCCACATCCAGACGCCGTCGTAGCCGGGCGCGGTGGCCATCATGTAGAGCGGGATGGCGCCGGCGAGGTGGAGGATGGCGAGCAGGCGGTCGGTGGGCATGAAGCGGTCGGCGAGCTGGCCGACGAAGAAGGGCGCGACCATGCAGCCGATGGGCAGCAGCGCGTAAATGGCGCCGATTTCGCCTTCGGTGAAGCGGAGCGCCTTGCCCATGTAGGCGGAGAAATCGGGATACCACGCTCCCCACAC
>CAYMTH010000587.1:3145-3913 GCA_964393235.1 uncultured Solibacteraceae bacterium
GAGGCGGAAACGAATCGAGGTAAGCAAGTAAAGTAGCTTACCGCGAAATGATCAGGAACGGGATTTGCGGGAGGCGGCCCAGCTGAGGGCGCCGTTGGATTTGGGGGCGGGCTGATGGATGGAGCTGAGGCGGGCGAGGGCGTCGTCGTGGCCGGGAGTGGGGCGGAGGAGTTCGGCGGGGGTGCCCTGGCGCAGGAGGGCGAGCATGTCGTCGGGGGGGACGGGGCGGCCGGTGTAGTAGCCTTGCGCCTTTTCGCAGCGTTCGTCGGAGAGGAAGCGGTACTGGGTGTCTTTTTCGACGCCTTCGGCGACGACGTCAAGCTGGAGGGAGTGGGCGATCTGGATGAGGCCGCGGGCGATGGCGGCGGCGCGGCCGTCCTCGGCGACGTTGGCGACGAAGCTGCGGTCCATCTTCATGGTGTGGAAGTGGAAGTGGCGGAGGTGGGCGAGCGAGGCGTCGCCGGAGCCGAAGTCGTCGATGGTGGTGCGGATGCCGGAGGCGCGCAGGGCGTCGAGGGTGGCCGGGGCGGCATCGAGGCTGCGGATGAGGGTCGACTCCGCCATTTCGAGTTCGAGCCACTGGCGGTCGAGGCTGGTTTCGGCCAGGATGGCTTCGACGCGGCGGGGGAAGTCGGGCTCCTGCAGCTGCCCGGCGGCGACGTTGACGGCCATGCGGACGGGATTGGCGCCGGAGCGCTGCCAGGCGAGGTTCTGCTGGCAGGCGGTGCGCAGCGCCCAGTCGCCGATGTCGCCGATCAGCCCGGACTT
>CAYMTH010000588.1:0-3904 GCA_964393235.1 uncultured Solibacteraceae bacterium
TCGGCCGCCTTGTAGGCGGCGATGCCGCCGCCTACGCCCAGGACGATGTTCATAAGAGAGCCTTACTTGCCGGTGTTGCGGGCGGCGAGGGCGGCGTCGCGGATGGGGTCCTCGTACTGGACGAGGCCGCGGCGCACTTCTTCGAGAGCGGTGACGGTGGACTTGCGGGAGGTGGTGGGCAGGAAGGAGCGGGAGCCGCCCTGGATCTGCCGGGCGCGCTTGGCGGCCACGATGATGTAGCGATAGGTGGACGATTCGGAATCGTCGGGGATGGAGTGGTGGGCGGCGCGGGTGTTGTTGTCAGCCATAGTAGTTCTGCTCTCTAAAGTTTAAACGTAGCGAGGATGGGGTCGAGGGTGGCCTGCATCCGCCGGCGGCGGGAGCGTTCCGCGACAAAGATCGACTTGAGCCGGGAGTAGGCATCCTCGAGCTGGTCGTTGACGATGACGAATTCGTAGAGATCGATTTCGGCGATATCTTTCACGGCCTGGCGGAGCCGGCGCTCGATGGCCTCTTCGCTTTCGGTGTTACGGGCGCGGAGGCGGCGTTCGAGTTCGGCGAAGCTGGGCGGCGTGACGAAGATAAATACCGCTTCGACACCCTTCTCCTGTAATTGTCGCGCACCCTGGACTTCGATGTCGAGCAGGAGGTCCTGGCCGGCGGCGGTGGCGGCGTCGACTTCGGCCTGGTTGGTGCCGTAGCGGTTGCCGGAGAACTCGGCGTGTTCGAGGAAGCGGCCGGCGGCGATGTCGGCTTCGAAGCGCTCGCGGGAGAGGAAGTGGTAGCTGACGCCGTCGGTTTCACCGGGGCGGGGGGCGCGGGTGGTGGAACTGACGGAGAAGCGGAGGGCGGGGAGGTCCGCGAGGAGGCGGTTGATCAAGACGGATTTGCCGGCGCCGGAGGGGCCGGAGAGGACAAAGATAGTACTCATTCGAGGTTCAGAGATTGTTCGCGGATCTTTTCGATATCCGCTTTGATGCCGAGGGCGGTTTCGGTGATGGTGAGGCCTTGTTCGCCGATGCCGTTGGTTTTCGAGAGCATCGTGTTGGTCTCGCGGTTCATTTCCTGGAGGAGGAAGTCGAGTTTTTTGCCGACTTCGCCGCCGGCGGTGAGGAGTTTTTCGAGCTGCTCGGTATGGATTTCGAGGCGGGCGATCTCTTCGCCGATGTCGGAGCGGTCGGCGAGGACGGCGGCTTCCTGGGCGATGCGCTGGGGGTCGAGCTGGGTGCCGGCGAGGATATCGGCGAGGCGGTCGCGCATGCGGGCCTGGAAGGCGGGCATGGCGCGGGAGCGGATGTCCTTGACCTTGGCGACGGCGGCGCGGATGTGGTTGTTGCGATCGATGAGGACGGCGAGGGTGTCGTTGCCCTCGCGTTCGCGGAAGAGGTTGAGTTCCTTGACGGTGTCCTCGGTGAGCTGGGCGAGGAACTGTTCCATGGAGGCGGCGGGATCGCGGTCGGGGGCGCCGAGCATGCCGGGGAGGCGGAGGGCGGAGGCGAGGTCGGGTTCGGCGGCGAGGTTATGGCGGGAGGCGGCGGCGCGCCAGGCGGCGACGAAGGCGTCGAGCATGTCGATGTTGATCTGGGCGGCGTCGTCGGAGGCGGTGCGTTTGAAGGAGGCGCGGACGTCGAGGTGGCCACGGGAGACGAGGCGGCGGATGACGTTGCGGATGGTGTTTTCGTAGGGGTCGAAGTCCGGGGGGAGATGGAAATGGATATCGAGGCCGCGGTGGTTGACGGCCTTGATGGCGAGGACGACTTCGCCATCCGGGCAAGAGCGGCGGATGCGGGCGTAACCGGTCATACTGCGGATGGCCATGGGGACTCCTCTATTCGGACTTTTCGCTTTCCATGAATTGTAGTTCGTGCAGGCGCTGGTAGATGCCGCCGGCGTTGACGAGGTCTTCGTGGCGGCCGGTTTCGACGATGCGGCCGCGGTCGAGGACGACGATCTTGTCGGCGCGGCGGATGGTGGACAGGCGGTGGGCGATGACGATGACGGTGCGACCTTCGATCAAGTTGCCGAGGGCCTTCTGGACGAGCACTTCGCTTTCGGTATCGAGGTGGGAGGTGGCTTCGTCGAGGATCAGAATGGGGGCGTTTTCGAGCAGGGCGCGGGCGATGGCGATGCGCTGGCGCTGGCCGCCGGAGAGGCGGGTGCCGCGTTCGCCGATGACGGTGTCGAAGCCGTCGGGGAGCTGTTCGATGAAGTCGAGGGCGAGGGCGTTGCGGGCGGCTTCGCGGATCTCGTCGAGGGAGGCGCCGTGGCGGCCGTAGCCGATGTTGGCGGCGAGGGTGGTGTTAAAGAGAAAGGTGTCCTGGGCGACGATGGAGATTTTGTCGCGGAGGGAGGCGATGGTGAAGTCGCGGACGTCGGTGCCGGCGATGCGGACGGCGCCGCGGGTGGGGTCGTAGAAGCGGGGGACGACGAGGGCGACGATTTCGACGGCTTTCACTTCGAGGGAGAGGTCGTCGATGACGAAGCCGTCGGGGACGTTGGGGTAATGGAAAGAGACGTGGTCGAACTGGATGGCCCGTTTGAACTCGCGGAGTTCGCGGGCGTTGGGTTTTTCGGCGATCTTGATTTCGGAGTCGAGGTACTCGAAGACCTTTTGGGAAGCGCCGAGGGCCTGCTGGAAGATGTTGTGGATGCCGACGAGGCGTTTGACGGGCTCGTAGAGCATGAGGAGGGCGATGACGAAGCTGGTGAACTCGCCGGTGGACATGCGGCCCTGCTGGATCTGGGTGCGGGCGTAGGTGACGAGGCAGACGATGGTGACGGCGCCGAGGAATTCGATGAGGGGGGAGCCGATGGCCTGCTGGGCGACGTAGCGGAGGTTGGAGCGGCGGAGGCGGCGGGCGGCTTCGCGGAAGCGGTTGGACTCGAAGTGTTCGGCGCCGAAGGATTTGACGACCTGGTGGCCGGAGATCGTCTCCTGGAGGATCTGGTTGAGTTCGGCGGTATCGTCCTGGGCGCGGCGGGTGGAGCGGCGGATGCGGCGGCCGAGCTTGGCCGTGGGGAGCATGACGATGGGGAGGACGGTGAGGGAGAAGAGGGCGAGGCGCCAGTCGTTCTGGATGATGACGATCAGGAGGCCGAGGGCGATGAAGGTCTGGCGGAGCCAGTCGGCGAGGATGTGGGAGGTGGCGACCTGGATTTTGTCGATGTCGGACATGATGGACGACATGAGCTGGCCGGTGGAGTTGGTATCGAAGAACTGGGCGTCCTGACGGAGGACACGGTCGAAGATAGCCTGGCGGAGGTCGGTGACGGCGTTGAGGCCGACGCGGTTGATGAGGAGGTTGCCGAAGTAGTCGGCGAGGCCGCGGATGAAGAACGCCGTGAGGACGGCGGCGGCGGTCATGAACCAGACGTCGTGGATGGCGGCGGGGACGATGTCGTTGAGGTTGATCGTTTTGTTCAGGTAGGGGATGTCGATCAGTTTGACGATGGTCTCGGTGGAGTTGGGGTTGAGGGCGCGGTCGAAGATGGGCTTGATGAGCAGGGCGATTAAGCCGTGGGCGGCGCCGGCGAAGGCCATGAGGATGACGCTGGCGAGCAGGGAGGGGGTATAGGGGCGGACGTAGCGGAAGACGCGGAGGAGTTCGGTCATGCGGGAACTCCGAGGGCGTCGATGGCTTGCTGGACGCGGTCGACGGGGATGAGGTTCATGGGGCCGCCGGCGACGACGGACTGGGCGTGGGCGCGCCAGGGGGCCCAGATGACGGGGTCGGATTCACCGAAGAGGACGACGAGGGGGACGCCGGCGGCGGCGGCGAGGTGGGCGGGGCCGGAGTCGTTGCCGATGAAGAGGGAGGCGGACTGGATGGTGGAGATGGTGTCGCGGAGGGAGGGGTTGAGCTGGGTCTGGAATTCGTGGAAGGGGGAGAGGTCGTCGCCGGGG
>CAYMTH010000589.1:0-3895 GCA_964393235.1 uncultured Solibacteraceae bacterium
AACGGTCGCTCGCCGGGCCGGTGACGGCGAGGGTCTGCCCGTCGATGCGCACCGTCGCCTTGCCAACGAGTTCGACCGGCGCGCCGCCGGGGCCGAAGTCGAGCGTCAGCGCGGCGGTGTTCTGCGTGGTCAGCTGCACGGTGTCGCCGGCGATGGTCGCGTCGATCTGCGCCTTCTCCCAGTGCTTGTCGAGACCGTCGACGACGAGCCACTTCATGCGGTTGTAGCGGAGGGTGTAAGTGACGAACTTCAGGCGGCGCGGATAGGCGTCGCGGCCGCGGGCGGCGAGGCCGGCGAGGCGGCGGTCGATCTCGACCTTCGAATCGGGGTGGTAGCGGTGCGGCGTCTGCGGCCCGATGATGTGGGACATCGGGATGCCTTCCTTGGCGAGATACTGTTCCATGAGGTCGGCGGCCTGTTTCTGGCCGTCGATCTCGCCGGAGTAAGCGACGAGCGGGACATTGGTGAAGTTAGCGGCGTAGACGGTCGCGTCGTACATGCGCCAGAGCGTCTGTTCCCAGGGCGGAGTCTGTTCGCCGCGCTGGGCGAGCTTGAGGAACTCGGCCGATTCCGAGAACCCGGCGCCGGGCGCGACGGCGGCCCAGTGCCCCGCGAAGTGGGCGCCGAACTGCCAGGTGGCGGCGCCGCCCATGGAGAAGCCGCGGACGAGGAGGCGGTCCTCATCGACCGGATAGTGGCGGCGCACGGCGTCGAGGGCTTCGAACAGGTCCACCTCGCCGGCGAACTTGTTGGCATTGCAGTAGCGGCCGTAGAGGTGCAGGACGATGGTGTCGGCGGGGGTGAACTCGCCGGGGCGGGAGAGGCGTTCGGAGAGGAAGTTGACCTCGCTCAGCTTCTCGTTGCGGCCGTGGAACCAGGCGTCGACGCGCCATTTGCGCGGGAGTTTGGGATCGTAGCCGGGCGGGACGACGAGGCCGTAGGGCTGTACGGAGCCGTCGATCTTCGAGACGTAGCCGCGCACGGTGAGGCCGGTGGCGCGGGTCCAGGGGGCTTCGCCGCGGAGGAGTTGATTGGCGCGGGCCTGGCCTTCGGCGAGAAGGGCCTTGGCCTTGGGGATGTCGGGCGCGTCGAAGAACTCGTTGTAGGTAAGGGCGTAGCGGACGGCCTCGCGGAAGATGAGGATGTCGGGCAGGAGGGCGTGCCGGCCGAGCGCGTCGATGGAAGCCGAGAGGCGGGCGAGGCCGGATTCGAGATCGCGGCGGTCGTTGTCGGAGACGGTCACGCCGGGGGGCGGGACGGGACGGTCCTGTGTTTGCGCGGGAGCGGCAGCGAGCAGAAGGGCGAGGGCTAATAGAGCGGTGGCTCGCCGGGAGGCCTTGTTTTCCATCGTCGATGTATCCATAACCATTGGTCGGGGTAGGCCCGGATGGCGCGCTCGAGGGCGGCCTGGACGCGCTGGGTATCGATGAGCGTATTGCCGGTGATGGCGACGGGCTCGTCGAAGCGGAGGATGAACTTGCGTTCTTCCGGGCTCCAGATAGCATATCCGGGAATGACGGTGGCGCCGGTGCGGGCGGCGAGTTTGGCGAAGGTGGGCGAGACGCAGGCCTTGCGGCCGAAGAAGTTGACGAAGAGGCCGTCGTCGAGACCGACGTTCTGATCGACGAGGATGCCGACGGCGCGGTTGTCCTTGAGGGCCTGGAAGATGCCGCGGGCGGCCTCCTTCTTGCCGAGGATGGTGTTGCCGCTCGAGGCGCGGCGGGCTTCGACGAATGCGTCGAGCAGCGGGTTATCGAGCGGGCGGACGACGACGTGCATCGGCTCCGCCATGAGCGCGTGGGCGAAGGCGGAGAGCTCCCAGGCGCCGAGGTGGAGCGTGGCGAAGAGCACGCCCTTGCCCTTTTCCTTGGCGCGGGTGAAGTGCTCGAAGCCTTCGTAGCGGATCCAGTCGTGAACGTTCGAAGCGTCGATACGGCCCATGCGGGCGAAGACGACGAACTGGCGCGCGATGGAGCGCCAGACGCCTTTGGCGGTTTCCGGCGGCAGTTCGACGAGTTCCAGGTTGCGGCGGGCGACGCGGGAGAGCTTGGGGACGGCGAGGCGGAGCAGCTGCGCGTAGACCCAGGCGAGCGCGTAGCTGACGGCGCGGGGCCCAACGGCGAGCGACGCCAGCGCGAGGCGCGCGAGGGCGTATTCGAACCGGTTGCGGAAGGGGCTGCGCTGGGCCACTGGTGTTTAGTCTATCCAGCCGCCGCCGAGGACGAGATCGCCCTCGTAGAAGACGGCGCCCTGGCCGGGCGTGACGGCGCGCTGGGGCGCGTCGAAGCGGACCTCGACCTGCGTTTCGGAAAGGGGCGTGAGGGTGGCGGCGGCGGGGAGGTGGCGGTTGCGGATGCGGACCTCGGCGCGGCGGGGCGCGGTGATCGGCGGGATCGAAATCCAGTTGACGGTGGAGACGGTGAAGGTCGTGGTGTGGAGCTGGTCGCCGCGGCCGACGACGACGGTCTTCGAGGCGGGCTCGGTGGCGATGACGTAGAGCGGTTCGCCGGTGGCGACGCCGAGGCCGCGGCGCTGGCCGACGGTGTAGGAGTGGTAGCCGGCGTGGTCGCCGATGACCTTGCCGTCGGTGGTGACGATGAGGCCGGACATGTCGTCGAGCTCGATGCCCTGCTCGCGGCAGTAAGCTTCGATGAAGGCCTTGTAGTCGCCGTTGGGGACGAAGCAGATCTCCTGGCTGTCGCCCTTGTCGGCGACGGGGAGGTCGAGCGCCTTGGCGAGGTCGCGGACCTCGGACTTGACCATGTGGCCGAGGGGGAAGAGGGTGCGGGCGAGCTGGGGCTGGGTGAGGCCGAAGAGGAAGTAGGTCTGGTCCTTGGAGGCGTCGGCGGCGCGGCGGAGCTCCCAGCGGCCGGTCTCGGCGTTGTGCGTGATGCGGGCGTAGTGGCCGGTGGCGATCTTCTCCGCCCCGACGCCTTCGGCCATTTCGATGAAGGTTTCGAACTTGATGAAGTTATTGCAGAGCGTGCAGGGGATGGGCGTGCGGCCGTGGAGGTAGTCGTCGACGAAGGGGCGGACGACGGCCTTTTCGAACTGATCCTCGAAGTTGACGACGTAGTAGGGGATGCCGACGAGCTGGGCGACGTAGCGGGCGTCGTAGACGTCGTCGAGCGAGCAGCAGCGGCCGGTGGGCTTGTCGGTGGAGAGCTCGGGCAGGCGGCGCTGGTTCCAGAGCTGCATGGTCATGCCGACGACATTGGCGCCTTCGCGCTTCAGCAGGCCGGCGACGACGGAGCTGTCCACGCCGCCGGACATGGCGACGGCGATGAGAGAGGAATCAGGCATAGACGGGGGACAGCCTCCGGAGGTGGGCGGCGGCGGCGGCCACGGCGCCGATGAGAGCGTCGACCTGTTCTTCGGTATTGCCGAGGCCGAGCGAGAAGCGGATGGACGACTTGGCCTCGTCGCGGGTGAGGCCGATGGCGGTGAGGACGTGCGAGGGCTCGACGGCGCCGGAGGAGCAGGCGGCGCCGGAGGAGACGGCGAAGCCGCGGAGGTCGAGGGCGATGACCATGGCCTCGCCTTCGATGCCGTGGAAGCGGATGTTGGTGGTGTTGGGGACGCGGGGCGCGCCGGCGCCGTTGACGACGGCGTGGGGGACGCGGGCGAGGATGCCGTGCTCGAGGCGGTCGCGGAGGGGGCTCAGGTCCGGGCGCGGGAGGGCGCAGGCGGCGCCGAGGGCGACGGCGGCGGGAACGTTCTCGGTGCCGGCGCGGCGGCCCTGTTCGTGGCGGCCGCCGAACTGGCGCGGGCGGAGCTCGACGCCCTGGCGGACGTAGAGCGCGCCGATGCCCTTGGGGGCGTTCAGCTTGTGGCCGGAGATGGTGTAGAGGTCGAGGTGGGTCAGATCGATGGGGACCTTGCCGGCAGCCTGGAC
>CAYMTH010000590.1:0-3892 GCA_964393235.1 uncultured Solibacteraceae bacterium
TACCTGGACCCGATGACGGGCAAGGACGAGTGGCGGCTGATCCACGCCGACGCGAGCGGACGGCTGACCGACTCCCTGGTGCAAAAGCAGAACGACCCGACGCAGGACCCGACGCGGCAGGGTGAGAAGAGCACGAACAGCTTCGTGAGCGAGGGGGCGAGCTTCGGATCGACATCCGACCCGAACGCGCCGAACCGGAACCCGCAGGCGCTGAACCGGCGGGCAAGCGACATGCCGGGCGCGCCGGGGGCGATGCCGGCGCCCGGGGCGTTGACGCCGGCGCCGCCGGGAACGGGCGGGGGGAACGAGGGACCGCCGCCGGGGTATCAGCAGCAGCAGGTGGTGCCGGTGATAGGCCCGAACGGACAGCCGATTCAGCGGATTCCGGGGTTGCCGGGACAGTTCGGGCAGCAGTATCCGAACCAGGCGGCGAACTCGCAGACCGGCGGGACGGTGCCGCAGCAGTCGGGCGGGGTGAGCGGCGGAACGTCTTTCGGTAGTGGATATTCGGGCGGCGCGGGGATGCCGGGCGGCATGGGGCAACCGGGGGGCGGGATCGCGGTGAACCCGGCGACGCAGATGATCCAGCAGATCCTGACGCGGCCGAATCCGCAGGGGCTGCAGAACGCTTTGGGCGCCGCGGCGGGCGGAGCGGGGCTCGGCGGCGGGATTGCCGGCGTGGCGAGTAAGTACGACGCCGAGGGAATCAAGATTTACAAAGAGCGGACTAACTACAAAGAGTGGGAGTTCATCTACGACCCGTCGAAGGACCAGAAGGGCGCCGGCGGGCAGCAGATGCCGGGGCAGATTCCTGGGACGAACTCGATGCAGCCGGGAACGGGGATGGGCGGGCAGACGGGCGGTTTCGGATCGCAGCAGCAGGGTGGGTTTGGATCGCAGGGCGGTTTCGGCGGGCAGCAGGGCGGTTTCGGCGGGCAGCAACCGGGCGGGATCCGGCGCTAGTCGTCGGCGGATGCGGCGTCTTCGAGCGCGTCGGCGTCGGCCGAGAACTGCCGGAGGGCCTTGATGGCGGCGTTGGACGAGAAGCCGTTGTAGCGGAGCTTGCGGAAGGCGGACTGGAGGTTTTTCGGGTCGCGGAGGTGTTCGGCGGGGTCGGCGGTACGGATTTTTCGCTTGAGGAAGGTGACGGCGTGGTCGACTTCGTCGACGTTTTCGTAGGCCTGGGTGACGGCGGCCTCGGCGACTAGGCGGGGGACCTGGCGATGGGCGAGTTCGCGGAGGACGCGGGCTTTGCCGAAGCCGGAGCCGTCGCGGCGGACGGCGGAGAAGGTGTCGGCGAAGTGGCGGTCGTTGAGGACGTGGGCCTGTTTGAGGCGGGAGAGGACGTCGTCGACGTCGGCGGGGACCTCGGCGCGGGCGGCGAGTTTTTTCTGGAGTTCGGCGATGGTGAGGGCGCGGCCGCTGAGGAGGCGGGCGGCGTAATTGAACAATCCGTCGTTGTCGAGCGTCTTCACTTTAGAACCGGCCCGGGGGCGGAACGTCATGGTTTGATTGTGGCAACGCTTGGGCCGGGTGGCAACATCCAAGAAATCGGGGGAGTAACTCCCGTAGCGATGTACACTGAAAAAGAGGAGATAGACAATGGAAGAAGATAAGCGGATTTCGTATTTCTGTCTCGGACTCGGGATCGGCGTGGCGGTAGGGATTTTGTTCGCGCCGAAGTCGGGCCAGGAAACGCGCCAACTGCTGCGTTCGAAGGCTGACGAAAGCAAGGATTACCTGGTGCGGAAGAGCGGGGAGCTGAAGGAGTCGGCGGTGGATCTGGCCGATCGCAGCAAACTGGCGCTGCAGCGGCAGAAGGAACAGCTGGCGGCGGCAGTGGATGCCGGCCGGCAGGCGTACCGCGAATCGGTGACCGAACCGGCCGCGGAAGAGACCGGCGCCTGACGCGGGCGCTTACCAGAAAACTCCGTAAGGATTCGGCATGAACTCCGACACGATTCTTGTTCTCTTGACCGTTTTCGTCGCCATCACCGCGATTTCGTTCGTGGCACAGGCCATCGCGATGATGCGCCTGGCCCGGACGACGAAGGAGATGAAGGAGCGCGTCGACGCTTTCCTGCCGAAGGCCGAAAAGCTGATCCAGACCGCGGAGACGACGCTGGCCGAAAGCCGGACGCAGATCAATGAAATCACCACGCGGGCCAACGAGATTCTGGCCCTGACGCAGACGCAGTTGACCCGCGTGGATGAATTGATGGCGGACGCGACGGTGCGGGCGAAGGCGCAGATGGAGCGGGCGGAGAGCGTGCTGGAAAACACGATGTCCCGGGTGAACGAGACGGTGAACTCGGTGCACGGGACGATTCTGCGGCCGATCCGCGAAATAACCGGCGTGGCGGCCGGCGTGAAAGCGGCTGTCGGCCATTTATTGAAGGGCGCCCCGGCGAATGTCGCACAGGTTACGACTGACGAGGAGATGTTTATTTAGCCTGCCGCTGGCCGCGGCCGCGCAGACGCCTTCGCCCACTCCCACGCCCGCCGCAGCGACGGCCGCGGCGCTGAAGGAGCTTGCTTTCGACCCGGCGCGCTGCTGGCGCGTGCGGGACCTCACGCTGGTGCGCGAGGACCTGAAGCTGTACCTGACCGACGGGTACATAGTGCTGTCCAAGCCGCTGGCGGCGCCGTCGGAGCCGGCAACGATCGCGGCGCTGTTCTGGGCCGACATCGAGGGCGGCGACGGGGAGTTGCTGCTGCTACCGCCAACGGCGGGGGAGCGGCAGTCGCTGGCGCGGTTTACGAATTCGCCGAATCTAAACGAGCATTACAAGTCGGCGCTGCTGATCTTTACCGACGGGACGGCGGCGGAGATCGAGCAGGCGGTGCGGGATACGGCGGCCAAGCCGGGGCCGGAGATGGGGGCGCTGCTGGCCGACCAGTTTTCGGCAACGGTGCGGAACCTGACGGCGAGCTTCGAGGCGCGGGTGACGCAGGACGTCGCCGGGCGCGTGCGGCCGCGGCACGGGTTGTTCTTCGCCGCGTTCGCGGGGACGGCGCACGGGAATTTCGACGTGGTCTACGATCCGCAATCGAGCGAGCAGGTGGTGGCGGCGCAGTTACAGAACCGCGAGCAACGATCGTATTACAACGTCTGGTGTAGCTTTCCGTCGCGGCGGGTCCGGAAAGATCCGGGAGAGGCACCGCCGCTGCGCGAGTTCGACATTGTCGACGTCAGGATCGATGCGACGCTGAACGCGGAGTTGCTGCTGAGTTGCACGACGACCCTGCGGATCCGCGTGTCGGAGGGGGCGAGCGGGGTGCGGCGGGACTTGAATACGCTGGCGTTCGATATCTCGCGGCGGGTACGGGTGCGGGAGGCCGCCGTCGACGGCCGGCCGGCGCAGGTGCTGCAGCGGGAGAATTTGCGGTCGACGCTGCTGCGCGGGAACGAGAATGAGGTTTTTCTGGTCGCGCTGCCGGAGGCACTGGGGCCGGGGGAACATACGGTCACGTTTCAGCACCAGGGCGAGGTGATTCTGCCGGCGGGGAACGGCGTCTATTTCGTGAGCGCGCGGGGCACGTGGTATCCGCACCACGGTTTGCAGTTCGCCAACTACGAGATGACGTTCCGGCACCCGAAGAACCTGCAACTGGTGGCGACCGGAGAGTTGGTGGAGGAGCGGGACGAGGGGGATATGCATTTCAGCCGGCGGCGGAGCGCGGTGCCGCTGCGGCTGGCTGGGTTTAACCTCGGCGAGTATAAGGTGGCAAGCGCGAGCCGCGGCGCGCTGCGGGTGGATGTTTACGCCAACAAGTCCGTGGAGGCGTCGCTGGCGCCGCAGCGGCGGGAAGTGTTGCTGCCGCCGCCTTCGTCGCCGTTGGGCCGCGGACAAAGACAACCTCCGGCGCCGCAGCCGGTGCTGATCCAACC
>CAYMTH010000591.1:0-2253 GCA_964393235.1 uncultured Solibacteraceae bacterium
TCCGTATCATTCTGGCGCTGCTGGTGCGGTTGCGGGACTACTGCCGGGAGCAGGGGATTTCGCTGCCGAACCGGAATTTTACTCTGGAATACGAGTCGACGGTGCCGCTGCGGTTGGGGATGGGCGGGTCGTCTGCGATCATCACGGCGGCGCTGCGGGCGCTGATGCGGTATTACGATTTACGGATTCCGCTCGAGGTTCAGCCCCAGTTAGTGTTAGAGACGGAGACGTGGGAGTTAGGCGTGGCGGCGGGGTTACAGGACCGCGTGATTCAGGCCTATGAGGGCCTGGTTTATATGGATTTTGCGCGGGAATTGCTGGAAGGACGGGGTTATGGAGAGTATGAACGGCTGAATCCGAAATTATTAAGCGATGTTTACGTGGCGTATCGAACCAGCCTGAGTGAAGGGACGGAAGTATTTCATAACAACGTGCGGGAGCGGTGGCGGAGCGGGGATCCGGAAGTGGTGGAGGCGATGCGGACGTGGGCTTCCTACGCGGAGCAGGGGCGGGAGGCGCTGTTGCGCGGCGACCGGGCGCGGTTGCACGAGTTGATCGACGCGAACTTTGATTTGCGAGCGAAGTTGTACCGGATGGTGCGGTTGGCGCGGCAGGCGGGAGCGTCGGCTAACTTCGCGGGATCGGGCGGGGCGATTGTCGGCTTTTATGAAGGCGAGTCGATGTTTGAGAAGTTGCGGCAGTCGCTGGCTGCGGCGGGGATCGCGGTGATCCGGCCGCAGATTGAGGCGGACTGAGGTTGTTCTCCCCTGGCAACTAAGGGATAGAACGGATCCGCAGCGGGAATTCTATCCCCCCATAATGGGGCGATGATTTACCGCAGGCGGAAAACCAATGGTGCGTCGGCTTCGGGCTTTTACCGGTTTGAAAACATGCGGACGCGCTCCGGCATGTTCGGATTCGGGGAAGGGGACTTCGTGCGGCTGCGCGACGAATTCGGCAACGTGTGGAACGGGATTGCGGATTCGCAGGGGGACAACATCGTCCGCTACCGGTTCCGGGATGCGAGCGGGAAATCGATCACGGGGATTTCGGACTCGTTCGGCATCGTGCTGCGAGACGAAAAAGGGAACACCTGGCGCGGATTTGTGGAATAGGCGCGGCTGGGCGGCCGGGGTTGGGTAAACTAAAAGAAGCCTCATGGCCGTGAAGAAACCAATCGAGTACAAAGACGCCGGTGTGGACATCGACGAAGCGGATCGCGCGGTAGCGCTGATCCGGGCCCACGCCCGCAAGACGTTCACCGATGGCGTGATGACCGACATCGGCAGTTTTGGCGCGGGTTTTCTGCTGAAGAAGTGGAAGACCCCGGTGCTGGTGAGCTCCGCCGACGGGGTGGGGACGAAGCTGAAGGTCGCCTTCATGGCCGGCAAGCACGACACGGTGGGCGAGTGCCTGGTGAACCACTGCGTCAACGACATCATGGTGCAGGGCGCATCGCCGCTGTTCTTCCTCGACTATTTCGCGGTCGGGAAGCTGGAGGCGCAGGTGGCCGGCGATGTGGTGGCCGGGATTGCGCGGGGCTGCAAGGCGAACGGTTGCGCGTTGATCGGCGGCGAGACGGCCGAGATGCCGGGCATGTACGCGCCGGGCGAGTACGATGTGGCCGGGTTCATTGTCGGCGCGGTGGAAAAAGACGCGATGCTGACCGGGGCGACGATCAAGAAGGGCGACGTCCTTTTTGGCCTGCCCTCGAACGGGCTGCACACGAACGGCTATTCGCTGGCGCGGAAGCTGATGTTCGAAGTGGCGAAGTACAAGATCGACACGCAGGTGCCGGAGCTGGGCTGCACGGTGGCCGAGGAACTGCTGAAGGTGCACCGGAGCTATAAGCCGGCGATCGACGCGCTGATGGGGGCCGGGCTGCTGAAGGGCGCGGCGCATATCACGGGCGGCGGGATCACCGACAATACGCCGAGGATGCTGCCGAAAGGGCTGGGCGTGGAGATTCACACGCTGGCCTGGGAAGTGCCGGCGGTGTTTCAGCTGTTGAAGAAGCTCGGGAAGGTTTCCGACGCCGACTGGCGGCGGACGTTTAACCTGGGCGTGGGCATGATCCTGTGCGTGGGCGCCGAAGAGGCGGCCGACGCGTCCGAGATTCTGGCCGAGGCGGGCGAGCCGCACTTCCCGATCGGCGCGGTGACCGGGCTGAAGAAGGGCGCCGCGGAACGCGTTCAGTACGTATGACGCGGGTCGGGGTTCTGCTCTCGGGACGGGGTTCGAACTTTCAAGCGA
>CAYMTH010000591.1:2263-3887 GCA_964393235.1 uncultured Solibacteraceae bacterium
TCGCGGACCAGGTGGCGGAGGGAGATGTGCCGGCCGAGATCGCGGTGGTGATCGCGAACCGGGCGGACGCGGGAGGACTGGAGGCGGCGCGGGCGCGCGGGTTGAAGGCGATCTGCCTGCCGTCGAAGGGGATCGACCGGGAAGTTTTCGACCGGCAGTTGATCGACGCGCTGCGGGAGCACGAAGTGGAGTGGGTGATTCTGGCCGGGTACATGCGGATTCTGAGCGCGGCATTTATCCGGGCGTTTCCGCAGCGGATTCTGAACATTCACCCGTCGCTGCTGCCGGCGTTTCCGGGGCTCGACGCGCAGCATCAGGCGTTCGATTACGGGGTGAAGATCAGCGGGTGCACGGTGCACTTCGTCGATGAGCATCTCGATCACGGGCCGATCGTGATGCAGGCGGCGGTGGCCGTGGAGCCGGAGGACACGGCGGAGACGCTATCGGCGCGGATTCTGAAGGAAGAACACCGGATCTACAGCGCGTCGCTGCGGCGGCTGTTGACGGAGCCGTGGCGGATCGAGGGGCGGCGGGTCGTCTTTAGCGCATAAGCTGGTCGATCGAGTCGAGCAGCTGGTCGGGATTGAAGGGCTTGGAGAGGAAGCGGGCGCGGTCGGGCAGGATGCCGGACTGGACGCCGGGGTCGTCGGTGAAGCCGCTGATAAAGAGAATGCGGGTGTCGGGGTAGCGGAAGCGGACGCGTTCGGCGAGGTCGCGGCCGGTCATGCCGGGCATGCGCATGTCGGTGACGAGGAGGTCGAAGGCGGCGTTGCGGCGGTCGAGAACGGAGCCGGCTTCCTCGCCGGAGCCGGCTTCGGTGACCTGGTAGCCGCGCCCTTCAAGGATGCGGCGGACGATGGTGCGGATGCCGGGCTGGTCGTCGACGACGAGGACGGCCGGGGCGGCGGCGGTCTTGCGGGCGGCGGCGAGGGGCAGGTGAAGTTCGATGGTGGCGGCGGGCGTGATGCGCCAGCGGACGCCGGCCTGGACGAGGCGGGGCGCGGCGAGGACGCATTCGCGGGCGCCGGCGCGGCCTTCGCGGGCGGCCTTGTTGAGCACTTCGAACTGCTGCCGCAGGTTGTCTTCGGACATTCCAAATCCACGCACGGCGATGATGGCCTCCTGGGAAGAGAGGGTGGTTTCGATGGTCAGCGGCTGGGGGTTGACGAGAGAAAGGGCGATGAAGAAGGCGGTGAGAGCGGCGGGGTCGGTGTCGACATCGACGGCGGGGGCGGGGTTGGCGAGGGTGAAGCCGGAAGCGGGCAGGAGCGCGGGGAGAGGGTGGGCGGCGATTTGGGCGCGGTCCTTGCGGGAGTATTCGTTGAGCTGCGCGGCCATGGCTTCGATGCGGCCGGTGGCGGAGAGGAGAGCTTCCATGTCCTCGCGCAGGGGGCTGCCTTCGGGGAGCTGGGAGAGGATCTCGCGGCCGTAGCCGGCGGCGATCATGATGAGGTTGTTGGCCTCGTGGGTGACGCGGGCGGCGAGGCGCTGGGCGGCGTCGATGGCGGCGGCACCGGCGGCGAGGTCGGCTTCGGCGGGAGGAGGAGTGGCGGGCGCGGGCGGGGCGGGGGGAGCGGCGGCCGGGGCCGGCTGTTCGAGGACGGTGACGACCCATTCGCGTTCG
>CAYMTH010000592.1:0-3885 GCA_964393235.1 uncultured Solibacteraceae bacterium
CGTACTGGACGGTGAGTTTGTCAACGCCGGGGGCGAACTGGGCGGGGACGGAGGCGAGGGTGAGCTTCTTGGTGTTGGTGGGCTTGATGGGGCCGGGGCCAGGGCCTGGACCGGGGCCTGGACCGGGCGGGGGCGCGGCGGGGGTGGGCCAGGTGGCGGCGGGGCCGAAGTGCTCCTCGATCTTCTGGAAGAGATCGGGGAAGCGGATCTGGCATTTGCCGGTGGGGAGGGGATCGAAGCGGCGGAAGGCTTTGTCGTCGAGGGCGCCGTTTTTGGGGCCGTCGGTGAGGCGGGCTTCAAACTTCGTGCTGGCGCAGGAGTCGCATTTGCGTTTGGGCCAGTAGGGTTTTTCGGACTGGTGGGGGAGTTCGGCGAGGGAGAACTCGATCCAGGTGAGGGTGGGCCTGGGGACGATGCCTTCGCAGGGGGAGGTAATGGTTAGGCGGTGATAAAAGCGGCAGGCGAAGGTGTCCTGTGTGTTCTTGAACTCGCGGCGGGCGGCCTGGGGGGTGCGGCGCTGTTCGCCGTCGGACCAGAGGCGGGCCTTGCAGCCGGCGTCGCCGTCGCCGGCGGCGGGGCAGGGCCAGCGGTCGGAGGGGAGGGTGCCGGGGCGGAAAAGGAGGATGAGGACGCGGCGGTTGACGGCGTTTTCGCGGTCGCGTTCGGCCTTGTTGGCGGGCTGGTTGAGGCGGGAGTTCTCTTCCTGGGAGAAGACCATGGCGGGGTTGAGTTCGCCGCAGCCCTGGAAGTCGCCTTTGCCGCCGGGGTCGCGTCCCTGGTTGAGGAAGTCGGACTTGGCGGCCTTGAAGGGGCAGAGAAAGTCCATGTAGGCGAGGAAGAGTTTTTCGCGGGTGAGGGGGCCGGCGACGCCGTCGACGGCGAGGCCGGGGGTGGCGGACTGGAACGATTTGACACCGGCCTGGGTTTTGGGGCCGTTGACGCCATCGACGGGACCGGGGTCACGGCCGAGGGCGGTGAGCATGCGCTGGACGCAGCGGATGCCCCAGCCTTCGGAGCCGCCGCCGTGGTTGTAGAGCTTTTCCCAGCGGGCGGCGTCGCGGGTGAGGACGGCGTAGATGGCTTCGGCGCGGCGGCCGGAGAGGGCTTTATTGAACGAATCCTGCGAGACCGGGTCGGCGTGGCCGAAGATGGTCATCGGGGCGTTGGGGTGGCGTTTGCGGAGGGTGTCGAGCTCCTGGAACTCGGCTTTGGTTTCGGGCAGGACGAAGGTGTCTCCGAACTCGAAGCGGACGTCGTCGAGCTTCCAGCAGCCAATGGGGATGAGTTCCTGGCGGATGGTATTTTTGCCCTTGCCGGCGTAGGCGGGGGCGACCAGGATGGGGAGGACGTTTTCCGACGGGTGGTCGGCGGCGAGACCTCCGGGAGGAGGATTTGTCGGCTGGTTCGGCATCCTTGCTCTAGTACGCGCAAACCGCGCGCGAATTCCTTAAAAGGAGGGTATCACGCGCGGTTTGGGGGTATTTAGCGGGTCAATTTGAGGACCCAGGCGGGCTGGGTGAGGAGGTCCTCCGGGAGGGCCGGGAGTGTCACGGTGACGCCGGCGGCGGAGGACTTGAACTTGAGCGGAGCGGGGGCGCCGAGGAGTTGGACGGACTTGACGCCGGTGACGTCCTTGACGGTGAAAGAGGCGCCGGGCCAGCGGGGGAGGATGGCGTAGAGGTCGTTGCCCTTTTGGGTGAAGAAGGCCTCGATGCCGGCCTTGCCGGGGGCGGGCTTGGCGGTGAGTTTGGTGACGTCGTAGTCGGTGGAGTACTCCTTGTTGTACTCGACTTTGGGCTGTTCGCCGGCGGACCACTGGCGGGTTTGTTTCCAGGGTTTGGTGCCGTAGATGGCGTCGCCGTTGACGCGGAGCCAGTTGCCGATTTCGACGAGGCGCTGCTCCATGACGACGGGGATGGTGCCGTCGCCGTCGGGGCCGATGTCGAGCAGGAGGTTGCCGCCGCGGCTGACGAGGTCGGTGAGCATGATGACGAGGTCGCGGCTGGAGTGGTAGTGCTGGAGGCGTTCGGCGCGGTTGTAGCCGTAGGAGAAGCCCATGCCGCGGGACTCTTCCCAGGGGTGGTCGGAGCCGGACATGCCGGGGGTGTACTCGGTGGTCCAGTAGCCGCCGTGTTTGTGGCGGGAGTCTTTGCCCCAGCGGTCGTTGATGACGACTTCGTCCTTGACGGCGGTTTCGTTGAAGAGCCAGGCGAGGAGGGCGGGGCTGTTCCATTCGGCGGAGGTGAGGTCCCATTCGCCGTCGGAGAAGATGAGGGAGGGTTTGTAGCGGGTGACGAGATCCTTGAACTGGGGCGTCATGTGCTCGCGGATGTAGCGGGGTTTGTCGGAGAGCCAGAGGGGGTTGTACCACTCGTAGAGGGAATAGTAGAAGCCCATGCGGAGGCCTTTGGCGCGGACGGCGGAGGTGAGGGCGCCGAGGATGTCGCGGCGGGGGCCGGTTTCGACGGCGTTCCAGGGGCGGCCCCAGGTGGCGGAGGCTTCCTTGGAGGGCCAGAGGGCGAAGCCTTCGTGGTGCTTGGAGGTGAGGACGACGTACTTGGCGCCGGAGCGGGCGAAGACGTCGGCCCAGTGGGCGGGATCGTAGAGTTCGGCGCGGAACTGAGGCGCGAAGTTTTTGTAGTCGTAATCGGGGCCGTACATCTTCTGGTGATACTCCCAGGAGCCCTTCTGGATGGGGTTGGCCTTGGGGTTGTTGCGGCCGTTGGTCATCTGGTTCCAATACCATTCGGCATAGGCGAGTTTGCCGGGGATGACGGGGGCGTAGGCGGGGACGGAGTAGACGCCCCAGTGGATGAAGATGCCGAACTTGGCGTCGGTGAACCAGGCGGGAGTGGGGCGCTTGTCGATGGACTCCCAGGTGGGCTGGAAGGGCTGTGCGGCGAGGCCGGAGAGCGCGAGAACGGCGGCGAGCAGTGGGCGCATATTCCCTTTACTTATCAGAGTCTGGCGTGGGAGAGAAGCGGCGGGTGTAGTAGTGTGGGGCGATGCGGCGCGATGAATTTCTGTGGAGCCTGGGCGCGGCGGCGGCGCCGGGCGGGAAGCGGCGGAGGATTTGCGTGCAGTTCGACGCGGCGGACCACCGGGAGGTGCGGCTGGCGCCGGCGGAGTGGCTGCGGTATCTGTTTGCGTTTGCCGACATGCCGGGGTCGCAGATCGACACGATTTTCTGGGACGTGGCGTTGGGGGACACGTATGCCGTCTATCCGAGCCGGGTGTTGCCTGCCAGCCCGGACCGGCGGTTGACGGAGTGGCGGCGGCAGGGATTTGAATGGGTGCCGGCGATGATCGCTGAGTGCCGGAAGCGGAAGCTGGAGGTGTTCTGGCATCACCGGTTCAGCGAGGTGGACATCCGGCCGGAGGGCGGGCTGGAGATGGAGAAGTTGAGTCCGTTGAAGGCGGCGCATCCGGACTGGACGTTGAAGTCCTGGTGGTGGCAGGGGCTATGGAACGCGGCGTCGGCGGGGCTGCGGGCGCACAAGGTGGAGGTGCTGCGGGAGGTGGCCGAGACGCTGGACATCGACGGGATACAGATCGACTTCGCGCGGCACGTGCCGTGCCTGCCGCCGGGGCGGCAGTGGGAGTTGCGGGGGCAGGTGACGGAGTTTCTGCGGATGGCGCGGAAGATGCTGGACGGGGCGGGGCGGGCGAAGGGACGGCGTTTGCTGCTGGCGGCGAAGGTGCCGGAGACGCTGCGCGGGTGCCGGGAGGACGGGTTCGACGTGGCGGTATGGGGTAAAGAGGGCCTGGTGGATTTTCTGACGCTGGGGTCGCGGACGATGACGGTGAACGTGGAGGAGATGCGGCGGGCGGTGGGGCCGGGGGTATGGCTGTCGCCGTGTCTGGACGATCATCACGCGACGGACG
>CAYMTH010000593.1:0-3883 GCA_964393235.1 uncultured Solibacteraceae bacterium
GCGGCGGCGACGACCCGGCCGCCTTCCACTACGACGCGATCCGCGCCATGACGGAAAAGCTGCTGAAGCCGCTCGCCGGCACCCACGCGATCGGCTTCGTGAACCCCGGCCGCGACAGCGCGGCGGCCATCGGCGACGACGGCCTGCAGCGCATCCTGCGGCTCTGGCGCGACGCCGGCCTCGACCTCGGCAACCACACGCAGACCCACCCGAACATCGACAAAACGCCGCTCGCCGATTATCAGGTGGACATCCTCGCGTAGTCGCGCCCGTCACCGTGGACAACTCCGACTGGCTGTTCGCGGCGGTCTACGCGGCCGCCGCCAATCGCGACAAGGCCGAAGCGGCGCGCGTGCGCGACCGCTACCTGCTCTACATGGACGAGATGTTCGCGTACTGGGAGGGCGCGGCGCGGCAGGTGACCGGCGGCGACATCCCGCAGATTCTGCTGATCCACGCCAACCAGTTGAACGCCGACGCCATGCCGGACCTGCTGGCGCTCATGCGGCGGCGCGGCTACCGCTTCGTCCCGCTGGAACAGGCGCTGCGGCACCCGGCCTACCGCCTCGCCGACGGCTACACCGGCCCGTGGGGCATCTCCTGGATCCGCCGCTGGGCCGCGGC
This sequence comes from uncultured Solibacteraceae bacterium, assembly GCA_964393235.1. GTDB lineage: Bacteria > Acidobacteriota > Terriglobia > Bryobacterales > Bryobacteraceae. The sequence goes on from CAYMTH010000593.1 coordinate 625, forward strand.
CAAAGGCATCAAGCTGACCGGCGAACCGAACGAACCGAAGGAGATCCTCGACGCGTTCAACGCGCTGCGCAAGGCTACCGCGCCGTAACGCGCGGCCACGCGAGTTCCACGCCCTGCGCCGTGAGCTTCGCCTGCAGCGCGGCCAGCAGCTGTTTGTTGTTCCGCAGATGCCGCGGCGGATGGCCGGTCTTCACGGCCTCCGCGGCCACCGCGCCGGCCGCTTCGCCGATGCCCCATTCCACGGGATGCAGCCGGTAGCAGCCGTTGGTGATGTGCGTGACGCCAAGGTTCTTCGCCGCCGCCAGCAGGTTCTCCACCCGGCGCGGAATCAAGGCGCCGAGCGGGATCTGAAACGGCAGCGAGGCGACGTCGACGTAGTTGTCGCCGCCGCTCGACGGATGCAGATCGATGCGGTAGCTGCCCACACCGACCGAGTCGGCGAACGTCTCCGCCGTCACCGCGTCCTTCGACTGCCGCGTCAGTTGCATGCGGGCGTCGAGCCCGACGTGCTGCTCGAGCACCGTGAACTCGGCGCGGATCCGCCGCGCCTCGCGGATATACGGATACTTGGCCAAGCCGTCCTCGGTGCCGGCCAGATCGCCGCGCAGCCGCAGCCCCTTCCACCCCTGCCCGCCGTCCTCGCGCGGACACTCGGTCTGCATCCAGTAGAGCAGCGACAGGCTCAACTGCTTGCCGCCCTCGAGGTGCTTCGTCGCCTCGGCCGGCGTGTTGTTGTGCAGGTTGCCGAGCCAGTAATCGTTCTGCGGCCAGTTGATCAGCGAGACGTCGCCCGGATAAGCGCCCGGCGTAAAGTTCCGCGTGTTGGCGATGCGGCGGTAGATGAACAGGTTCAGCTTGCCGGGCGGATTGTTCTCCGCCGTCGGGTCGAACATGACGGCGCGCGGCTGCAGCGTCACCGGATTGCTCATCGACCAGCTGAGCAGCTTCCCCGGCCACGCTGGTTTCATCGCCGGCACGTAGTCGCGCCAGAAAGCGTAGTCGCGCGGCTTCTCGATCGTGTGGTCCTCGCCGGCCACGTGGTCGACGGCGAAGCAGATGGTGAACGCCTGGATGTTGTCGGGCTGGGCGGCGTCGGGGGCGTGCGGCTCGCCGGTCTCCTTTCGCGATTCGAAGCCGGTGACATACTCGACTTTCGCCAGCGGGAGCAGGTCGCCCTGCTCGGTGGCGTCGAGGAAATACGGGGCGGTGATGGTCTTCTCGACGCCGGACTTGTGGCGCACGGTGACCGCGCGAATGCGGTCGCCGGCGACGTCGGCTTTCACCGGCGTCGAGTCGTAGAGGATGGTCAACTGGCCGCCGGAGATGTAGCGCGCGAGCATGGCCTCGAGCACCGCCGTCGACACGTGCGGCTCGTGGGTGATGCGCGAGACGGAGCCGTCGCCGGGGTTGAGGTTCCAGCGCGAACGGGCGTTGGGCGTGAGCGGATAGTGGGCCCGGTAGTAGTCGCGGATCTGCGCGCGGTACTCGCGGTAGAGCCGCGTCGAGCCGAACTGTTCGATCCACGGGTGCTCGTCGGGCGGCACCATCTGCGAGGTCAACTGCCCGCCCACCCAGTCGGTCTCTTCCGTCATGACCACGCGCATCCCGTTGCGCAGTGCGGCCAGCGCGGCGGCCACGCCGCCCGTGCCGGCGCCGATAATGGCGACGTCGCAGCGGTATTCGCGCGGCGCGGCCGTCAAAGCGGCGGCGGCCGTCAGCAGGAAGGTTCGGCGATGGTGCATAATTTCATGCTATTACGCGATTAGATTAGAGAAGGTTCAATATGCGCACCCTGATCGGACTTGCGGCCTTGCTGGTGGCTGGAACGCTCGAAGCCCAGCAGATTGTCACGACGCTGATAGGCACGGAGTGGGTGTTTCCCGCCGGGCCGGTGGCGGCCGCCGACGCGCCGCTCTCGCCCGGCCTGGCGACGACGCTCGACCCGCAGGGCCGGCTGGTGTTCGCCGACTGGATGAATCAGATCGTCGGCCGGCTGGAGGCGAACGGCACCGTGACGGTGATCGCCGGCAACGGCGTACGCGGCTTTTCCGGCGACGGCGGGGATGCGCGGATGGCCTCGTTCAACGAACCGCGCGGCGTGGCCTATGACCGCGCGGGAAATCTCTACATCTCCGACGGCCGCAACAACCGCATCCGCCGCGTCACGCCGGACGGCATCGTGCGCACAGTCGCCGGCAACGGACGCAACTCCGCCACCGGCGACAACGGCCCCGGCACGGCGGCCTCCGTCAGCCCCTGGCTGCTCGCCACCGACCCGGCCGGCAACCTGTACATCGCCGACTACAACAACAGCCGTCTGCGAAAGCTGGATCCGAACGGCATCATCACGACCGTCGGCGGCAACGGGAAGAACACCTACAGCGGCGACGGCCGGCCGGCCGCGGAGTCCTCGTTCGTACCCTTCGCAATTGCCGTCGACAGCGCCGGCCGGCTGGTGGTCAGCGACGTCATCAATTTCCGCGTCTACCGGATCGGGACCGACGGGATCATCACGACGATCGCGGGCACCGGCGACCGGGGGTTCAGCGGAGACGGCGACCCGGCCCGCTCGGCTACCATCACCAACGTCGCCGCGCTGGCCTTCGACGCGGCCGGCAACCTGCTGCTGTGCGACACCTCCAACCGCAGGATCCGCCGGATCACGCCGGCCGGGTTCATCTCCACCGCGTCGTCGGCCGCCGCCCTCGGATTGTTGAATTCGCTCGTGGTCGCCGGCCAGGGCCGCGCCATCGTCTCCGACGCCGACACCGCCCGGTTCCTGCGCGTCTCGGCGGACTTTCTCACCGTGACCCCGCTCGCCGGCAATGGCAAGTTCAAGGACATCCCGGCCCGCACGCCGGCGCAACTCGCCACCATCACCGAGCCGGTCGGCATGGCCTTCGGGCCCGACGGATCGCTCTTCTTTTCCGAGCTGACCGGGCACCGCGTTTCCCGGTTCGACCGCGACGGCAGCGTCACCGTCGTCACGGGCAACGGCGTCAATTCCTGCTGCCTGGACGGCCCGGCCGCGCTCGGCCGCGTCGGCTTCCCGGCCGGTCTCGCCGTCGCGCCGGACGGCTCGCTGCTCATCGCCGATTCCAATAGCGATAAAATCCGCCGCGTCGCCGGCGGGCAGATCTCGACCGTGGCCGGCATCACCTTCGCCGCTAGCTACTCGGGCGACGGGGGCCCGGCCGTCGAGGCGCGCCTGAACCGGCCGTGGGGCATCGCCGTCGACGCGCAGGGCAACATCTTCTTC
>CAYMTH010000594.1:0-3881 GCA_964393235.1 uncultured Solibacteraceae bacterium
GCCGGCCATGAGGCCATCGTGGATCGAATCGGCGCCGAGCGAGGGCCCGACGGTGCGCTCTTCGAGGTAGAGGATTCCGGCGGGGAGCGAGCCGGAGGTGAGCGTCAGAGCCAGATCGCTGGCCGAGGTCTGATCGCCGATGCCGGTGATGCGGCCGGAGTCTTCGATCTTGTTCTGGATGGTCGCGACGCTGAAGATCTGCTTGTCGAGGACGACGGCGAGCTTGTTGTTGATGTTGGCTTCCGTGAAGCGGCCGAAGCGCTTGGCGGCGTCCTGCGAGAGGGTAAACGACGTTTCCCACTTGCCGAACTCATCCTGCGTCGGGCGGGCGTTGCGGAGGTCGCGGCCGGTGACGACGGCGTTGCGGCCGAGCAGCCACCAGGACTCGCCCTGGGCGCCGGGGCGGACCTTCTCGCGCACGAGTTCGGAGCCGAGCGGCAACAGACCGCCGTTCTGCGAAAGCGCCGTGGCGCGGTCCGGATACGGGCCGCCGCGAACTTCGGTGATCGAGAGCATGGCGGCCGACTGCAGGATGGCCTTCACACGGGCCGGGTCATCGACGCCGGGCATCTGGACCAGGATTTCCGATTCATTCTGCGTACCGCCGCGCTGCTGCACGGTGGCTTCCGTCAGGCCGAGGCCGTTGATGCGGTTTTCGATGGTCCGCATGGAGCGCTCGACGGTTTCCTTGCGAAGGACGGTGGCTTCGGTCGGCTTGTAGGTCAGCTTGAAGTCCGAGCCGGAGATCGAGTTCATGTTCCACGCGGCGAAGCGGGAGTTGAGAACCTCGCGGAAGGCGCCCACCTTGTCGACGGCGATGCCCTTCACGATGATTTCGATCGTCTCGGCTTCCTCGAGCTTCTGCGGATCGTTGCGATCCATGGCGACGTAAGAGACGCCGTCTTTCTGCATTTCGACCTTCAGTCGCTCGATGGTCTGGTCGGCTTCAGCCTTGAAGGCATCCTGCACCTGGACCTGGAGGACGAGCTGGCTGCCGCCCTTCAGATCGAGACCGAGTTTGATGTTCTCGTTCCAGTTCTTGACGAGTTCGGCCTGATTCTTCGGAAGGCCGATGATGCCGTAGACGCATACGAGGATGACGGCCAACACAAAAATCGCTTTGTTACGCAGGGTACTGTTCATGACGGATACTCTTGTTCAAAAATCTTTAAGCCGAGGGGGACTCCGCAGAGACGAGGGACGCGACGGCTTTGCGCGCCAGTTGGAGTTTCACGTTGTCAGGCTTCACTTTGATGACAACGGTGTCGTCGTCCTTGTTGACGTCGACGATCATGCCGATCAATCCGCCGTTGGTGACGACGATATCGCCCTTTTTGAGATTCTGCAACATCTCCGCGGTGCGCTTCTTTTCCCGCTGCATGGGCAGGAAGAGGAGGAAGTAGAAAATGCCGAAGATGGCCACCATCGGGAGATAACCGATGAGGGAGGCATAGGGCGAAGCTGTGAGAATGAGGCTGAGAATCACTCGGGTCCTACCACCGTGGCGGTACGGTTTGCGCGCAGAAGTTGAGGGAAATCCCCAAGCAAAATAGACTGCCTGATCCGCCTCATGATGTCAAGGTAATGGCGGATATTGTGGAGGGTCCCTAGTACCGCGAAGAGGATTTCACCCGCCAAAAAGAGGTGCCGGAGGTACGATTTGGAGAAGTTTCGACAGGTGTAGCAGGGGCATTCGGGGTCCAACGGGCCCCGATCGTCCCGATAACGTGAATTTTTAATAATGACCTTGCCGGCGGAGGTGAACAGGCAGCCGTTGCGGGCATTGCGCGAGGGCATGACGCAGTCCATCATGTCGACGCCGCGGGCGACGTACTCGATGAGTTCCTCGGGTTTTCCGACGCCCATGACGTAGCGGGGCTTTTCGGCGGGGAGGAGGGGCGTGGTGACCTCGGTCATGGCGAGAGACTCCTCGCGGGGTTCGCCGACCGAGAGGCCGCCGATGGCGTAGCCGGGCGCGTCGAGGGCAAGGAGGCGCTCGGCGCATTCGACGCGGAGATCGGGGAACATGGAGCCCTGCACGATGGGGAACAGCGCCTGTTTGGTGGGGAACTGCCGGTAGTGGCGGAATGCCTGTTCGGCCCAGCGGATGGTGCGGTCCATGGACTGGCGCACCTCCCGTTTCGGGGGCGCCGGGTATTCGAGGCACTCGTCGAGCACCATCATGATGTCGGAGCCGAGGGCGCGCTGGACGTCGACGGTGGATTCCGGGGTGAACAGGTGCTTGTCGCCGTTGAGGTGGGACTGGAAAATGACGCCTTCCTCGGTGACTTTGCGGATCTTCGACAGGCTGAAGACCTGGAAGCCGCCGGAATCGGTGAGGATGGCGCGGGGCCAGCGGATGTATTCGTGCAGGCCGCCGAAGTCCCGGATCAGTTCGTGGCCCGGACGGAGGTAGAGGTGGTAGGTATTCGACAGGATGATCTTGGCGTCGAGCTCTTTTTCGAGCTGCGCCGGGGTCAATCCCTTGACGGTTCCCTGCGTGCCGACGGGCATGAAAACGGGGGTTTCCACGGTTGCGTGCGGGGTATGGAGCAGGCCGGCGCGGGCGCCGGTGACGGGGCATTGAGCCTGCAGCTCGAAGCGCAGGCCTTCCTTCAGCGATGTATTAGAGTCCACGGTACTTGCGGAGATGGGTCTCGTCCTTCACGTAAAATTCGCCGCCGGCGAGGGCCGTGTGGGCCCAGACGGCGGATTCGGCCACTTTGTACTTCCGGGCCGGATCGTACTTTTCCTTGTTCTTGCGCAGGACGAGGAGGTCGCCTTCGACGGAGGTGGCCAGGATAGCGTTGTCGGCCTGAATGAGCGAGGCGCTGGTTGCGTCGCGGCCCGGGGTTTCCCACAGCACCTTGCCGGTAGCCAGCGACAGGGCGACGAATTGCCCTTTTTTCCGGCTGGAAAAGCCGTAAACGGTATCGCCGTCGAGCACCGGGGAGCTCATGTACATGGTCACTTCCGCATTCTTCCAGACCGGCTCCACTTTCCACGATTTGTCCTCCCGCAGCTCCATCCGGAGGAGGTGCGTTCCGTTGCGGACGCCGGAGACGAGGACGCGGTCCTGGTCGGCGAGGGGGGTGACGATGTTTTCCTTGTACTCGTCCGGGAACGAGTGGGTCCAGAGGAGGCGCCCGTCGGATTCGTCGACGGCGAAGACGGACGCATTCGACAGCGTGATCAGCATCGAGACGCCGCGGAGATTGTGGATGACGGGGCTCGCGTAACCGGGGCCCGCCCCCGGGTTGACGGCCCAGACCTGTTTGCCGGTGCGGGCGTCGAGGGCGAGGAACTTGCCGCCCCGGTCGTCGCCGGTGTGCAGATAGATGCGGCCGTTGTTGCCGATGGGGGACGCGGCGGCGCCCGTGAAGCCGTCGTCGGTCTTCTGTTGGGCGGAGTAGTCGTTGCGCCAGAGGAGTTTCCCGGACGCGGCGTCAAAGCAGGAAAGAATGCCGCTGGCGCCCCAGGTGACGAGGTAGGTGTTGTTGTAGAGCAGCGGCGTGGCGAAGGGGCCGTCCTGCATGGAGGTGGCGGCGGGGTTCTTCTTGAAGGGCGCGGCGTAGTCCGCGCGCCAGAGCGGCTTGCCGGCGTCGCGCGCGAAGGCCTGGACCACTTCCCTGCCCTGCTGGCGGGTGAAGGTGAACACGCGGTCGCCGGCGACGATCGGGGCGGCGTAGCCGGTGCCGACCGGGACGGACCATTCGGCCTTGAGTTCGGCGGGCAGCTTGTCGAAGTCGACCTTGTGGCTGGCGAGGCCGTTGCGGGAGAAGCCGCGCCATTGACGCCAGTCGGCGGCGGCCGCGGTGAGCAGGAGGAAGGCCAGGAACAGAGGGCGCATTATTCGTAGCGTAGCGCTTCCGTGGGGTTGA